>NZ_JBHVVI010000050.1:0-64550 GCF_042883685.1 Kitasatospora sp. NPDC058190 | reverse complement strand
AAGTGGGCCCTGGACTACATGAACACCCGCTACGGCAGCCCCAACGCCGCCTGGGCCTTCTGGCAGACCCACCACTGGTACTAAACCAACCCCCCTCGGCCCGCCGAACCCCCCGGCAACACACCCGAGACCTTGACCCCCCTCACCCTGGGGCCGGACAGGGACCACCAGGATGACCCCGACAGGGCCCGCGCCCGCGCAACCCGCGCGGCACGGGCCCTCTCGCCGTTGTGCAGGCGGCCGCACTTCGGGCCCGCGAGAGACCCCGGAAGCGGGGTTGAAACGCCAGTAGTACCCGCGGCGCCTGACGGGCCGCCCCGCTCTCCGTGCGAGCGCCGGCTCCCGCGGCCTGCTCCGACAAGTTGGCCCGGTGCACCGGCCGTGGTGCTCCAGCCGTTCTGGAGCGCCGGCGTTACTGGCTGGTAATTTGGCTGATCACCACCTCCCCTGAAGCTTCGTCAGATCGCTAGGCTCCGGCAGTCGATCGGTTCGAGCACAGATGGAGCACGTGATGGAACGACCCGCCCCCAGCCGTGGACGCCGGACGGCGAGTGCCGTCCTCGCGGCGACGCTCGCCCTTGGCGGGGCCGTCGTCGCACAGCCCGCCGTCGCGGACACGCCGCGCGCGGCCGCGGTGGGTGTCGGGTCGTTCCGCCTGGCCGACGTCCCGATGAAGGACGGCGTCGTCCTCAAGGCCGACGTGTTCACGCCGGCCCCCGGGACGCCGGGCGCCGATCCGCAGGGGCGCTACCCGTTGCTGGTGCAGCCGGCCAGCTGGGGGCAGAACGACCTGGAGTACGTCGCCCAGGGCCGTGCGCTCGCCGCCGACGGGTACGTCGTCGTCACCTACACGGTGCGGGGTTTCTGGGGCTCCGGTGGGAAGGTCGACGTCGCCGGGCCCAAGGACGTCGCGGACATCTCCACGATGATCGACTGGGCGCTCGCGCACACCCCGGCCGACCCGGACCGGGTCGGCATGGTGGGGCTCTCGCTGGGCGGCGGTCTGACCCTGCTCGGCGCCGCCTTCGATCCGCGGATCAAGGCCGTCGCCTCTCTCAGCGGCTGGGCCGACCTCACCGACTCGCTCTACAGTGGGCAGACCCGGCACCTGCAGGCCGCGGCCGTGCTCGCCGGCATCCAGGCCCCGACCGGCCGCAAGAGCCCCGAGTTCGCGCGGGTGCTGGACGACCTCTTCGCCGACCGCGACCTGCCCGAGGTCATCGGCTGGGCGGACACCCGCTCCCCGGCCCGCTACCTGGACCGGATCAACGCGAACGGTACCGCCGTCCTGATGGCCAACGCCTGGGGCGACAGCTTCTTCAACCCCAGTCAGGTCACCGACTTCTACCAGCGGCTGACCGTGCCCAAGCGCCTCGAACTGCGCCCGGGCGACCACGCGAGCCAGGAGTTCACCGGACTGCTCGGACTGGACAACGCCACCTGGAACAGCGCGCGTTCGTGGCTCGACCAGTACGTCAAGGGAGCCCCGGCCGCGGACACTCGAACGCAGCCGGTCCACCTTGAGGTCCGCCCCTCCGGCGCGCAGGAGAGCCACGCCGACTGGCAGTCCGTCAGCTCCCGCACCGAACACCTCGCGGTCGGCGCCGACACCCTCGGCGATCCGGCCTCCGCGAACTGGCGGACCACCGTGCTCGGCGACATCCCCTCCGGCGCGAGCGGCGGCGTAGCCCTGCTGTCCGGGCTCGTCGACCAGGCGGTGCACCAGCCGCCGACCGTGGTCGTCCCCCTGCTGGCCCGCTCGGCCGCCGTCGTGCGACAGTCTCAGCCCTACCCGCAGGGCCTGTCGCTGCGCGGCGTCGCCCGGGTTCACACGACGGTCACCGCGACGGCCCCGCAGGGCACGGTCGTCGCCTACCTCTACGACGTGGACGCGCTCGGCGTCGGCCGGCTGATCTCGCACGCGCCGCAAAGCTGGTCCGGGCGGACGCCGGGACAGCCGTTCCCACTGGATGTCCCGCTCTTCGCCACCGCGTACGACCTGCCCGCGGGCCACCGCCTGGCACTGGTGCTCGGCACCCGGGACGCCCTGTACGGCGGGGAGACTCCACTCGGCACCCGGGTGACCTTCGGCTCGACCACGGCCGACCCGGCCGACCTGACGCTGCCGGTGCGCTGATCGTCCGATCGTTGCCGGGAACCTCGGAGCGTGGGCGGGCCCAGGGAATTCCTGGGCCCGTGGGGTCCCGGCGGCGAACGGCCGTCCGGTCCTGAGGTTACGGAGCCGCCGACCGGCGCCGCGCCGGCCTTCCGGAGGTGCGTTCCGTGGGTAGCGAACGAGGACGTCAGCGGGGCGGCATCCTCATCGGCCCCTACTGCTTGGCGCGCTCGGCGAGGCGGTCGAGCGAGTCGACGTACTTGAGCATCAGGCGGGCGAACTCCAGGCGGTCGCGTTCGCTCCAGTCGGCGGTGATGTGGTCATAGGCGTCGCGCTGGTGGCGGCGCAGGCGGGCTATGAGCTCGGTGCCGGCCGGGCTGAGGCGGAGGACGGTGCGGCGGCCGTCCTGCTGGGAGGCGGCGCGGGTCAGGTAGCCGGTCTTGATGCTGTCGCTCACCATGCGGCTGGCGACGGACGGGTCCACGCCGAGGAGTTCGGCGATCGCGCCGACGGTGACCTCCTTCTCGGGGTCCTGGGTGTGCAGCTGGACGAGGTTCAGGACGAGGGTGCGGCCCAGGTCCTTGGCCGAGATGGGGTTCTCGACCTCCAGCAGTGAGGTGCGGCGCAGCTTGCCGAATGCCGGGCCCACGGCGTTCAGCAGGTCCTCGGCCGTCCGGTGGTCCGGGTGGTCCGGGTGCTCCGGCTCGTTCGTCGTCATGCCGCCCATCCTACGGTCCATGAGTGATGGCAGACATGTGTTGACTCACAATTACATGCATGCAAGCATGCATGTGTGCTGCGGCAGGGAGCCGCGGCCCACAGACTCGTAGGGGGAACCCATGACCGTCCTCGTCACCGGCGCCCGCGGCAAGGTCGGCCGTGCCGTCCTCGACCGCCTGCACGCCGCCGGCCTGCCGGTCCGCGCCGCCAGTGCCAAGCCGGCCGAACTGGCCGTCCCCGCCGGGGTCGCGACCGCCGAGCTGGTCCTCGACCGGCCCGAGACCTTCACTGCTGCGCTCGACGGCGTACGGCAGGTCTTCCTGTACCCCGACCCGGAGGGGATCGGGGCCTTCACGGAGGCGGCCCGCGCCGCCGGCGTCGAGCACGTCGTGCTGATGTCCTCGTCCTCGGTCGACGCCCCCGACGCCGAGAGCCGCCCGCTCGCCGCGCACCACCTCCACGTCGAGCAGGCGCTCACGGCGAGCGGCCTGCCGTGCACCTTCCTGCGCCCCGGCGCCTTCGCCAGCAACACCCTCGGCTGGGCGCACCCGATCTCCCGAGGCCTGCCGGTCCAACTCGCCTACCCCGACGCGCACATCGCGCCCATCCACCCCGACGACATCGCCGACGTCGCCGTCGAGGCGTTCACCGGGACGGCCGTCCGGGGCCTCGCGGTCACGTTGACCGGCGCCCGGTCGCTCACCTTCCGCGAACAACTCGCCACCCTGGCCGAGGTCCTGGGTCGCGAGATCGCCGTCGAGACCATCACCCGGGCCGAGGCCGAGCAGCAGATGGGCCGCTTCATGCCGCCGGGGATCGTCGGCTCCCTGCTCGACTTCTGGGCCGAGGCCTGCGCCGGCCCGGCCACCATCGCCGACACCACCGAGACCCTGCTCGGCACGCCCGCCCGCAGCTTCCGGCAGTGGGCGGTCGAGAACGCCGCCGCTTTCACGCTGTCGAAGGAGTAGCACACGACATGAGGCCCAGCGGCCACTGGCTCAACCGCATCGCGCCGCCCGCCCGCTGAGCCCGCCTCAGAGCCGGCCGCGCCCGCACAGGAACGGTGTCAGAGGATCCGCCGGTGCCGCTCCTCCAGGCGGCAGAGGTGAAGGGTGCGCTGCGGATCGGCGGGGAACGAGTGGTCGAGGTGCCAGCCCTGTTCGGCGGCCACCCGCAGGACGGCCTAATCACCGTGCCGAGCGCCGGAGTTCACGGCGGCCGGCGCCAAGTCGCCGGAGGGGGCCGGCTCCTGCTCGGCGGCCGGCAGGTCGCGGATCCGCCGCAGCGGGGAGGCGAGCAGGATCAGCGGTACCAGGAGCTCGCCGAGTTGAGCCGTCCAGAGCGTCGGGCGGGCTCCGAGGCCGGCGCCGAGTGCTCCGCCCAGCAGCGCGCCCAGGGGCATGACCCCCCAGGTCAGGAAGCGCATGGTGGCGGTCATCCGGCCCAGTGCCCCGGGCGGGCAGAGCGTTTGGCGCAGGCTCACCTGGGCGATGTTGTAGCCCACGATCGCGAACGAGCAGCCGAACCACCCGACCACGAACGCGATGAGCCCGGTCCCGTCGTGGGTCAGGGGGACGAGGAGCCCGAGCGGTACGCCGACGACCAGCGGCAGCCACACCCCGCGGGCGTGGCCGACCCGTCGGATGAGGCCGGGGGCGGCGAACGCGCCGGCGAGGCCGCCGGCGCTGCCCGCCGTCATCAGCACGCCGATGAGTCCGGCGGACAGTCCCAGATCGCGGGCCAGGAACTCGGTGATGACCGCCGCGAACACCGCCATGAACAGGTTGACCACGGCGGTGGCCCCGGCGATCGCGCGCAGGATCGGATCGCGCAGTACCAGCCGCACGCCCTCGCCGACCTCCCGCAGCAGCCTCGGCTTCTCCGGACGGGACGGCGCGGGCTCGGCCTGCCGGATGGTCGCGATGAACAGGCCCGACAGGCCGAAGCTCACCGCGTTCGCCATGATCGCCGCCGGTGCGGTGAGCACCTGGACCAGCACACCGGCCACCGACGGCCCGGCCATCTGCGCGACCGAGGCGCTGGCCTGCAACTTGGTGTTCCCTTCGACCAGTTGGCCGGGGCCGATCAGGGTGGGCAGATAGCTCTGGTACGCGACGTCGAAGAAGACCGTCGCGAAGCCCTGGGCCAGCGCCACGGCGTAGAGCTGCCAGATCGTCAGCGCACCGCACCAGGCTGCGATCGGCACCGACGCCAGCAGCGCGGTACGCACCAGGTCGGCGCCGACCATGATCGGGCGCCGCCGGGCGCGGTCGCACCACACCCCGGCCGGCAGCCCGATCAGCAGGGACCCCAGGAACTCCATCGCGATCAGCAGGCCCACGGCCTGTGGTCCGGCGCCCAGGTACAGCACGGCCACCAGCGGCATCGCCAGCACGGACACCTGCACCCCGAACTGGCTGACCGTGTCGGCGATCCAGAGCGAGCGGAAGTCCCGGTGTCCGGACAACCCCGTGCGGCGGCGTCGGGGCAGGTCACTCATCCGTGTGCCTCTGCCTCGTCGGCGAGCTCGTCGGCGAGCAGGTACTCCTCCAGCCGGGGCGCCATGGCGGACACCGTCGGGCAGTCGAACAGCAGGCTCAGCGGGAAGTCCAGGGCGAGGTCGTCCCGGATCCGGTTCACCGTCCGCATCGCGAGCAGCGAATGGCCGCCGAGGCCGAAGAAGCTGTCGTGGATCCCGACGTGCGGGATCCCGAGGGCCTCCCGCCACACGCCGCAGAGCCATTCCTCCAAGGCACTCCGCGGTTCGCCGGCACCAGCCGAGCCACCCGCCGCGCCGGGCACCGACAGCTCGGGTACGGGCAGCGCCGCCCGGTCGAGTTTGCCGCTGGCCGTCCTGGGAAGCTCGGGCACGACGAGGACCGCGCTCGGCACGGCGTGGGCCGGCAGGCGCCGCTCCGCGAAGGCCCGCAGCGCGTCCGGCTCCGGCAGCGCGCCGTCCGCGGCCACCACGTACGCGACGAGCCTGGGGTCGCCGGGCGGTAGCGCCGTGACCGCCGTCGCGCACTCCCGGACGTCGGGGTGGGCGCACAGGGTCACGTCGATCTCGCCGAGTTCGATGCGGAAGCCACGGACCTTCACCTGGTGGTCGGCCCGTCCGAGGAAGTCCAGGCTCTCGCCGTCGGGGCGCAGCCGCACCAGGTCCCCGGTGCGGTACAGCCGGGCGCCGGGGTGGGCGGAGAAGGGGTCGGGGACGAACCGTTCGGCGGTCAGTCCGGGGCGGTTCAGGTAGCCGCGGGCCACGCCCGTGCCGCCGATGAACAACTCGCCCACGCCGCCCGGCGGAACCAGCCGCAGGTCGGCGTCCAGGATGTGGGTGGTGGTGTTGCCGAACGGCGTCCCGAGCGGCACCGTGCCGAGGCCGGCCAGCGTTTCGGGTGTGCACTGCCACCAGTTCACGCAGACCGTGGCCTCGGTCGGGCCGTAGCCGTTGTACAGCTCGCAGCCCGGGAGTTTGCGCAACAGTTCCTGCGCCGTGGCGACGGGCACCTCCTCGCCGCAGGCCACGACGAGCCGCAGCGTCGTGCACTCCTCGATGCCGCGCTCGCTGAGGAGAACGCTCAGCATGGACGGCACGAACTGGCCTGCGGTGACGCGCTCGGTCCGGATCAGATCGCGCAGGTAGCCGGTGTCCCGGTGGCCGTCGCGGGTGGGCAGGACCAGGCGCGCACCGACGGTCAGCGGCCAGAAGAACTCCAGGACCGAGGCGTCGAAGCTCAGCGAGGACCGCTGCAGGAAGGCGTCCTCGGACCGGAGCGGGTACCTCGCCTGCAACCAGTCCAGCCGCTCGACCGCGTTGCGGTGGGAGAGCACGACGCTCTTGGGGCGCCCGGTCGAGCCCGACGTGGAGATGGTGTAGGCGGAGTTGTCGAGGTCGCCGGGCACGGCCGGGGCGCTGTCCGGCCAGTCGGCCCAGTGCGCCGGATCGTCGAGGTCCAGGACCAGCGCGTCCGTGGCCGGGAGCGTCGCGGTGATCCGGCTCTGGGTCAGGATCACCGGTACCGCCGTGTCCTGGAGGAGGTCGGCGAGGCGGTCCCGCGGATGCTCCGGATCGAGGGGGACATAGGCGCCGCCGGCCTTGAGGACGCCGTACAGGGCGGCCACCAGCTCCGTCGAACGTTCCGCCCGGACGCCCACCAGCGTCTCCGGGCCGACACCCGCCGCGCGCAGCCGGTGCGCGATCCGGTTGGCCTGCCGGTCCAGTTCGGCGTAGCTGGTCGCGGTGCCGTCCGGCAGCACCAGCGCGACGGCGTCCGGGGTCTTCCGGGCCTGGACGGCGAAGCGCTCGTGCAGCGCGGTCTCGGACGCGGGCCGGTCCGGGCCGGCCGAGAACCGGGCCAGGGCCCGTCGGGCCCCGGCCGCCGGGGACAGCTCGCCGATCCGACGCCGGCCGTCCTCGGCGACCTGGGCGAGCACGGCCTCCAGCTGCGCCGCGAACCGGCGCATCGTCTCGGGCCGGTACAGGCTGACGTCCCAGGCGACGTCCACGGCGATCGCGCCGTCCGCGAGGTGGTCGAACCAGATCCCGAGGTCGTACTTGGAACCCACGCCCGGCACCGGCAGTTCGGTGACGGTCAGCCCCGCCAGGTCGGGCGCGCTACGGCGCCCGCTGCCGTAGCCGACGATGATCTGGAACAGCGGGGTGCGGGAGGGGTCGCGTTCGGGGGCGAGTTCCTCGACGAGCAGCGGGAACGGAGCCTCCGCGTGGTCGAAGGCGTCGAGCACCAGGTCCCGCATCCGCTCGACCGATTCGGCGAAGGTCGGATCGCCGGAGGTGTCGCCGCGCAGCACCAGCATGGTGAGGAGCGGGCCGATCATCGAGGCCGTCTCGGCCGCGTCCCGCGCCGCGGCGGCGGTGCCCACGGTCACGTCGTCGCGGCCGGTGTACTGCCGCAGCACGACCTGGCACGCCGCGAACAGCACCATGGCGGGCGTGGCGCCCACGGACCGGCCGAGTGCGGCGAGCCGCTCGGCCTCGGGGCGCGGGACCACGAAGCCGGTCACGTCCCCGGCACCGGATCGGTGCGCGGGCCGCGGCAGCTCCGGGAGCAGCTCGAACGGGTCGAGGCCGGCGAGCTGCTCGCGCCAGTAGTCGAGGTGTTCCGAGGCGCTCCCGTCCAGGGCGCGGTCCTCCTGCTCCGCCGCGTACCGCGCGTACGTGATCTCCAGCGGGGCCAGGTCCGCCGCGCGGCCCGTGACGGCGGCGTTGTAGAGCTCGGCCAGTTCGGTGTAGAGGACGTTGCGCGACCAGTCGTCGAAGGCCAGGTGGTGGACGGTGACGAACAGCAGGTGGAGTTCGTCGGCCAGGCGGACGAGCCGGGCGCGGATCGGCAGCTCCTCGGCGATGTCCAGCGGTGCCGTCGCCTCGGCGAGCACGTGGTCCTCGACGGTTCTGCGCTCCGGCGCGTCCGCGGCGTCCTCCACGGCCAGAGTGAACCGCTCGGCCGGCCGCAGGACGCCGCACGGCTCGCCGTCGACGAGGCGGAACGAGGTCCGCAGCAGCTCGTGCCGTGCGACCAGGGCCGTCAGCGCCGACCGCAGCGCGCCGACGTCGAGCGGTCCCGACAGTCGGAGCGGCAGCGGAACGAGGTAGCCGGCCGGGTGCGCGCCGAGCTGCTCGGCGAACCACAGCTGCTGCTGACTCCTGGACAGCCGGACGAGGTTCATCATGGTCCCTTCCTGAGCGTCGGCCGGGGCATCCGGCGTCCGGGGCGGTGTCACGGCGATTCCTCCCGCACCAGGTCGGCGTCGGGCCCGCAGCTCATCGCCAGGGTGCGGGCGTGTCCGAGGAACCGGTCGACCAGCTCCTGGACGGCGGACGCCTCCCACTCGCGGCCCGGGTAGCCCCAGTGCAGCCGCAGCTCGCCGTCCGCGACGAGCGCCGTCACATCGAACCGGTAGGGCCGGGGGAGGCCGGGCGCGAACTCCGCGCCGCGTTCGCCCCCGACGCGCCGGAGCAGGCCGTCCTCCGAGCCCGAGCCGAGCTGCCCGTGGTAGTTGAAGCAGAGGTCCGACGCGGTCCACGGCCCGGACTCGTCGCGCAGGTACCTGGTCATCCCGTAGCCGGCGCCGACGGGCTGTCCGGAGAGCTGGCGGTGGACGTCCAGCAGCTGGGCGACCGGGTCGTCCCCCTCCGGCAGGCGTACGTGCACCGGATAGACCGCGGTGAACCACCCGACCGTGGCGGACACATCGAGCCCGGTGCCCAGGGCGTCCCGGCCGTGGCCCTCGGTGTCGATCCGGAACTCCCGCCGCCCCGTCCAGTCCGCCAGGGTCCGGGCCAGGACGGTCATCAGGACGGACTTGATGTCGGCCCGGTGGACCGCTGCCGACCGGCGCACGAGTGCCTCCGTGGCCGCCGCGTCCAGGGTGCCGGAGACGGTCCGCGCGTCGGCGGCCGTGTTGCCGCCCGCGTCGTCGCCACGCGGCAGTTCGCCCGCGTGGACGGCGCCGAGCGCGCGCCAGTGCTCCGCCGCCGGGGCGAACTCCTCGGATCGGGCCCGGGCGGTGACCGCGCTCGCCCAGGCCTGGAACGAGGTCGTCTTGGCGGGAAGGCTCGGCTGCCGGCCGGCTTGGAGCTGACCGTAGACGAGTCCGAGGTGCTGCAGCAGGACGTCCCAGGACACGGTGTCCACCGCGAGGTGGTGGACGACCAGCACCAGCTGGTCGGGGCCCTCGTCCGCTTCGAGCAGGACGGCGCGCAGGAGCGGTCCGGTGGCGAGGTCGAAGGACGCCTGGGCGGCTTCGGCGGCGGCCAGCAGCGCCTGCTCCGCCTCCTCGGCGGTCAGACCGGCGCCCTCGACCACGTCGAGGACGTCGGTGTCGTCGACCGGTGCGAGGTACTGGTGCCAGCGGCCGTCGCGTTCCTCCAGCCGCAGCCGCAGCGCGTCGTGGTGCCCGACCAGCGCGGACAGGGCGTCGCTCAGCAGGGTCGAGTCCAGCTGCTCGGCGCACTCCAGCCGCACCGACTGGTTGAAGTGGTTCTCGGGGCCGTGGGTGTGGAGGAACCAGTGCTGGATCGGGGTGAGCGGGACGTCGCCGGTCACCGGTCCCTGCTGTGCCCGCACCGGCGCGCCACCGGCTACGGCGGCCTGGGCGAGTTCGGCGATGGTCTGGTGGTCGAAGACGTCGCCGGAGGTGAGGGTGACTCCGGCCTGCCGGACCTTGGAGGCGACCCGGATGGCCATGATGGAGTCGCCGCCGAGTTCGAAGAAGTTGTCGTCGATCCCGACCTCGGTCAGCCCGAGCACCTGGCACCAGGCCTCGGCCAGGACCCGTTCGGCGTCCGTACGCGGGGCTCGGCGGGGACGGTCCGCACCGGCTTCCTCCGCCGGGGCGGGTGCCGGCAGGGCCTTGCGGTCGACCTTGCCGTTGGCGGTCAGCGGGATCCGCTCCACCACCACGAACGCCTGCGGCACCATGTACTCCGGCAACGCCTGTCCGACATGGGCGCGCAGCACCGACACCGGCACCTCGGCGCCGTCACGCACGACGAGGTAGGCGACCAGACGCTTGTGGCCGCCGTCGGCGTGCGCCACCACGACCGCTTCGGCGATGTCCGGATGCGCGATCAACCGGGCCTCGACCTCGCCGGGTTCGATCCGGAAGCCGCGGATCTTCACCTGCCGGTCGATCCGGCCCACGAAGTCCAGCTGCCCGTCGGCGCGCCACCGCACGGCGTCACCCGTGCAGTACATCCGGGCGCCGGGCACCGGGCTGAACGGGTCCGGGACGAAGCGAGCCGCCGTCAGACCCGGGTCGTTCAGGTACCCGCGCGAGACCCCCGCGCCGCTGGTGCACAGTTGACCCACCACACCGACCGGCACCGGGTCGAAGTTCTCGTCCACCACGTACACCGACGTCCCCGAGACCGGACCGCCGATCGGTATCCGCGCGCCGAGGGCGTCCTTGATGACGGCGCTGGTCGTCGTACCGGTGTTCTCGGTCGGGCCGTAACAGTGGACCAGCGCCACATGGCGGGTCGCGGGATCGGTGAGCGACGTCGCGAACGCGCTCGGCATGGCCACGTCGCCGCCGATCATGATCTGCCGGACACCGCCGAGCGCTTCGAGGTCATGTTCGACGAACTGGTTGAACAGCGCGGTCGTGGTGACCAGGCTGGTCACCGCGTGCTCCCGGATCAGCGCCGCGATCTCGGGGATGTCCAGCTGCCCGGCCCTCGGCATCACCAGTCGTCCGCCCTGCAGAACACTCGTCCACAGTTCGATCGCGGAGATGTCGAAGCTGAGCGGCGCGAGCTGGATGAAGGTCTCATCCCGGCCGTGGGCCAGGTAGTCGGGCAGGTACGCCAGCCGCAGGATGTTGCGATGCGTGATGCCGACGCACTTGGGGACTCCGGTCGAACCCGAGGTGAAGCTGACGTACGCGAGCGAGTCGGGGTGCGCGGCCGTCGCCAGCGCCTCAGCGGATTCCGCGGCGATCGCGGCCTGGACCGCATCGAGCACGATGACCGTGCGGCCCTGGGCGGCCTCGCCGAGTCCGGCGAGGGCCTCGGTCGTGGTCAGGATGACCTCGGCCCCGCTGCCCTCGGCATAGGCGGCGGCGCGCTCGGCCGGTCCGGCCGGGTCCAGGAAGAGATAGGCACCGCCGGCCTTCAGGGCAGCCAGCACCGCGACCACCATCTGTACCGATCGCGGAACCGCGATCCCGACGACGGAGTCCGCCGTCACCCCGTGGCCGCGCAATACCCGCGCCAGGCGGTTCGTCAGCGCGTCGAGCTCGCCGTAGGTGAGGGTGCCGCCGACGCCGGTCAGGGCGAGGGCTTCCGGGTGCCGTGCCGAGGCGGCGGAGAACAGGTCGCCGATGGTCCCGGTCGATCGGTCCCAGTGCACCGACCCGGTCCACGCGGTGATCCGATCGGCCTCGGCGGCCGAATCCAGGCGGAGGCCGGCCGGCGCGGCCGTGGGATCGGCGACGGCCTGCTCGACCGCCTGCCGGAAGTGGTCCATCAGGACGCCCACCGTCGCCGGTTCGAACAGCCCGGACTCCCCGATCAGTTCGAACTCGATCACGGGTCCCCGGCCGACGCCGACGAGCATCAGGTCGTTCTTCACCGAGCCGAGGTCGGCGGCGGGCGCCGGCTCGGCCGCGACCTCCGCCAGCGACCAGCCGCCCTCCTCGATGTCCGCCCAGTCCGCGACCGCCTGGCACAGCGGCATCCGCGAGCCGCCACGCGGCACTCCCAGCTCGGAGACGATGCGTTCGAGCGTGATGTCCTGATGGTCCAGGGTGCCCAGGAAGGCCTTCGCGGTGTGCCGCACGGCATCCTCGACGGTCGAGGCCGCACCGAGCCGGACCGGGATCGGCACCAGGTTGGCGAACAGGCCGACCAGCCCCTCGGTCTCGGTGCGTCGACGGCCGGAGACCGCGGCGCCGATCACCAGATCCGACTGCCCGGAATGCCGGCTCAGGACGGTGGCGAACAGCGCGACCATCGCGGTGAACGGCGTGGCGCCCGCGGCGGTGGCGAAGTCGCGGAACCGTCGGCTCTGCTCGGCGGACATCGACCACTGGGCGCGGTGGCCCATGGGCGAGCGTGCTGAGCTCCGCGGCCGGTCGGTCGGCAACTCCAGCACGTGGGGGATGTCCGCGAGCGCCTCGCGCCAGTACCCGAGATCGCGCTCACCGGGCTCGGAGTCGAAGCGAGCCGCCTGCCACTCGGCGTAGTCGCCGTACTGGACGGGCAGCGCCGGGAGTTCGACCGGGACGCCGCTCAGCCGGGCCGTGTAGCGGGCGTCGAGCTCCCGGTGCAGGACGCCGAGTGACCACTCGTCACCGATCAGGTGGTGCACGGCCAGAAGGAGCAGGTGCTCGTCCGCCGCCGTGCGGGCCAGCCGGACCCGCCACAGCGGCCCGCCGCCGAGGTCGAACGCACGGGCGCCCTCGCGGGTCAGCGCCGTCACCGCGCGGTCGCGGGCGGTTCGGCCGTCGGCGCTCAGGTCGATGACCTCGAAGTCGACCGCCGCCGCGGCCTCCGGGGCGACCGACTGGCGCGGCGGGTCCTCTCCGGTGAAGGTCGTCCGCAGCGTCTCGTGCCGCCTTGCGAGGTCCGCGAAGGCTCCCCGGAGGGCTTCGTGGTCCAGCGCTCCGCGCAGCCACGACAGCTCGGTCATGGTGTACAGGCCCTCGTCGGCGGCCAGCTGCCCCGCCGCCCAGACCCCGCGCTGGATCGGCGAGAGCGCGGCGTCCGCGCCCGCCCGGCGCGGGATCGCCCGCCGGGCGAGCCTGGCGGCGAGGTCGATCGTCCTGCCGCCGACCCGCAGCTGCGGGTTCGCGGCGCTTTCGACACCCTCGACGTCAACACTGGTCATCGGGCTCAACCCCTGTCCCAAGTCATCAGCGGGCCCTGGACACGCATCACCAGGTCGACCCGTAGTTCGGCGAGCAGATCTTCGAGTAGCGGTGTGGCTCCGTCGCCGTTGGCGAGGATCACCAGGCCGTGGCCGGACACCGGATCCACGGCGTAGACGCTGCGGAATCCCGGACCGTCGCCGGGGTGTCCGATCCACCGCCGGCCCGCCACGGTCTTCACGGAGGTGCCGAGCCCGTAACCGGTCCGCAGTCCGTCGAGCATCCGCTCGACGTCCGAGCGGGTGAGCACGAGCCCCCGGTCCTGGCTCAGCGCGCGGTGGAGCTCGACCCCGACCCGGGCCAGGTCCGAGGCGGACATCCAGACGAGTTCCTCCGCCGCCGCGCCGGCGGCACGCCGACCGCGGCCGTAACGGCGCCCGGTCGCGGTGTGCCCGACGGCGACCTCGTCCCCGGCCCCGGTGGGGAAGACGGGCAGGAACACCGTGTCGTCCAGGCCCAGGGGATCGAGCACCAACTCCCGCAGGGCCTTCGGGAACGAGAGGTCCGTGACGTCGGCGATGATCCGCTCGATCAGCGTGTAGTTCGCCAGGGCGTACTCGTAGTGGGTGCCCGCCGGTCGGCTGACCGCGACGGTCGGCCCTTCCGCGTTCTCGTCCGGGCTCAGTCCCGCGCTGTGGCACAGCAGATCGCGGACCGTCACCGGCCGGGCGGGGTCCAGCGTGTCCACGCGCTGCTCGCGCAGCAGCTCGTTCACGGGGGTGTCGAGCCCGAGCACGCCGTCACGGGCGAGCCGCATCACCGCCATGGCCGCGAGGTGCTTCGCCACCGACCCGACCTGGAAGACCGTGTGCTCGGTCACCGGGACGGAGCCGCCGGCCGCGGTCACGCCGTGCCCCCACGCCGTGACCTCGCCATCCGTGATCGTGGCGACGCTCAGACCCGGCACGCGGTAGCGCACCATCGGTCCGATCAGCAGCGGCGTCTTCGGGTGGATGCGCCGCAGCCACTCCTCGGGCTCGGCCTGGTCCGCGTCCCAGAGCGAGATCTGGTGCACGAAGCGCCGCAGCCCCCGGAGGTGGTTCTCGGCGACGGACCGTACCGTCTCGCGGTCGAAGGCGTCGGCCGCGTACAGCCAGGTCACCTGGAGCCGGCCGTCGATGACCCCGGCCATGACCTCCAGCGGGTACGAGCTCGCGAAGTCCGGCGGCGCCTCCGAACCGAGCGTGTGGGGCAGGTCCGTGAAGGGGAAGCCGCCGCCGGGTGCGTCGCCCGCCTCGCCGATGTAGTTGAAGGCGATCTCCGCGTCGGAGGAGACCGCCGCGGCCAGCTCGGGGCCGGCGAGATGGCGGGCGACGCCGTAGCCCATGCCGCGGTTGGGCATCGCCTGGGTCTGGTCCCGTACCTGGGCCACGTACGAACCGAGGCTGTCACCACCCGTGAGGTGGAAGGTCATCGGATGGACGGCGGTGAACCAGCCGACCGTCCGGGCGACGTCCTGATCGCGGGCCAGCGCCTCACGCCCGTGGATCTCGACGTCGAGGGCCACGGCGCCGTCGCCCACCCAGTCGTGCAGCGTCGGGACGGCCGCGGCGAGCAGCAGCTCGGCGGCGGTGATCCGACCGGTGGTGCGCCTCGTCGCGGCGCGGAACGCCTCGGTCTCGGCGAGGTCCAGTTCGACCCGCACCCGGCCGGTCCCCGCCGGGCCCGACCCTGGCGCCGCGTCGCGGGGCAGCGGCGTGGTCCGGCTGCGGGCCTGGGTCCAGTACTCCGCGTCCCTGCGGAACGCCGGGCCGGCCGCGTACCGCTGCAGGTGCTCCGCCCATTCCTTGAACGAGGTGGTCTTGTCCGGCAGTTCGACGGGCTCGCCCCGTACGGCGCCGGCGTACGCGGCGGCCAGATCGCCGACCAGGAAGCTCCAGGAGACGATGTCGACCGCCATGTGGTGGACGACGATCAGCAGCTCGTCCGGCGCCGTCCCGCCGTGGTCGAACAGGACCGCGCGGATCACCGGGCCGGCCACCAGGTCGAGGCTCGCCTGGGCCCGCGCCCCGGCCGCCTCCGCCAGCTCCTCGCGCTCGGCCTCCGGCCACACCGAGGCGTCGATGATCTCGAGGGGCACCCGGACGTCGTCGACCGGCGCGATGAACTGGCGCCAGCCGCCGTCGCGTTCCTCCAGCCGCAGCCGCAGCGCGTCGTGGTGCCCGACCAGTGCGGACAGGGCTGTGCGCAGCGCCTCCGGGTCGGCCTTGTCGTGCCAGCGCAGCAACTTCGACTGGTTGAAGTGGTTCTCGGGGCCGTGGGTGTGGAGGAACCAGTGCTGGATCGGGGTGAGCGGGACGTCGCCGGTCACCGGTCCCTGCTGCGCCCGCACCGGTATGGCGCCGGCTGCCGCGGCCTGGGCGAGTTCGGCGATGGTCTGGTGGTCGAAGACGTCGCCGGAGGTGAGGGTGACTCCGGCCTGGCGGACCTTGGAGGCGACCCGGATGGCCATGATGGAGTCGCCGCCGAGTTCGAAGAAGTTGTCGTCGATCCCGACCTCGGTCAGCCCGAGGACCTGGCACCAGGCCTCGGTCAGGACCTTCTCGGCGTCCGTGCGCGGTGCGCGGCGGGCACCGCCGTCTGTGGCCGCCTCAGCGGGCGAGGGTGCCGGCAGGGCCTTGCGGTCGACCTTGCCGTTGGCGGTCAGCGGGATCCGCTCCACCACCACGAACGCCTGCGGCACCATGTACTCCGGCAACGCCTGTCCGACGTGGGCGCGCAGCACCGACACCGGTGTCTCGGCGCCGTCACGCACGACGAGGTAGGCGACCAGGCGCTTGTGGCCGCCGTCGGCGTGCGCCACCACGACCGCTTCGGCGATGTCCGGATGCGCGATCAACCGGGCCTCGACCTCGCCGGGTTCGATCCGGAAGCCGCGGATCTTCACCTGCCGGTCGATCCGGCCCACGAAGTCCAGCTGTCCGTCGGCGCGCCACCGCACGGCGTCACCCGTGCAGTACATCCGGGCGCCGGGCACCGGGCTGAACGGGTCCGGGACGAAGCGAGCCGCCGTCAGACCCGGGTCGTTCAGGTACCCGCGCGAGACCCCCGCGCCGCCGGTGCACAGTTGACCCACCACACCGACCGGCACCGGGTCGAAGTTCTCGTCCACCACGTACACCGACGTCCCCGAGACCGGACCGCCGATCGACACCTTCGGCTCCTGGTCGGGGCCGAGGACCGCTGTGGTGGTGACGCAGGTGTTCTCGGTCGGGCCGTAGGCGTTGATCAGTGTCAGTTCCGGATGGGCGCGGGCGACGCTCGCGCAGGGGGCGGGCAACGCGACATCGCCCCCGATGAGCAGCTGCCGCAGGCCGCTGAATGCCGCCATGTCCTGCTCGGCGATCTGATGGAACAGGCCTGTGGTGGGGCTGAAGCTCGTGATCGAGTGCTCCCGGATCAGCGCTGCGATCTCGGGAACGTCGAGCCGACCGGGCGGGGGTGCGACGACGGTGCCGCCGTTGAGCAGCGGAACCCAGATCTCCTCCAGGGAGACGTCGAAGGCGAGCGGGACGGTGTGCAGGGAGGTGTATCCGGGGCCGGATGACAGATAGGTCTGCTGGTGGGCCAGCCGGACGACGTTGCGATGGGTGATGCCGACGCACTTCGGGGCCCCGGTCGAACCCGAGGTAAAGGTCACGAACGCCAGCGAGTCCGGGTGCGCGGCCGTCGCGAAGGCGTTGGCGGATTCCGCGGCGGGCGCGGCCTGGACCGCGGGGTCGTCGAGTACGACGACCGTGCGCCCCTGCGCCGCCTCGCCGAGCGCGGCCAGCGCCTCGGTCGTGGCCACGATGACCTCGGCCCCGCTGTCCCCGACGAGCAGCCGGTTGCGCTCCGGCGGCGCGACCGGATCGAGTGCCAGGTACGCGCCACCGGCCTTGAGTACCGCGAGCAGCACCGTGATGAGGCCGGCCGACCGGGGGACCGCGACCCCGACGACGGTGTCGGTCCCAACGCCGTGCGCGCGCAGCACACGCGCCAGCCGGTCGGAGCTGTCATCGAGCTCCGCATAGGTCATGGTCCGGTCCACACCCACGACGGCCGTCGAGCCGGACGCGGTGGGCAGGATCGCGGCGAAGAGCTCGGGCACCGTCGTCTCGACGGTGCTGCCGAGGGCCTTGAGCCCCCAGTCGAGCAGCTCCTGGCGATCGGCGGCGGAGAGGACCTCGATCTCGCCGATGCGGGCTTCGGGCCGCTCGGCAAGCTGCTCGAGGATCAGCTCATAGGTGCCCAGTACGCGTTCGGCGTCGGCCTCGTTCAGCCGCGAGGGCTCGTAGGTCAGGTGGAGCAGCAGTTCATCACCGGCCACCACGCTGAGGTCCAGTGGGAAGCCCGTCTGCTCGTAACTCCGGACGACCTGCAGATCGAGCCCGGCGGCTTCAGCGTCGCCGTCCTGATGGAGGTCGACGAACTGGAACAGGTTCTCGAACAGCGGCGTCCCGCTCGGCACCGAGGTGTGCCGCCGGATGCGCGCGATGCCGATGTGCTCCGCCTTGCGCATCCCGTTCAGGGAGGAGTGCAGTGTCGTGAGCCAGTCCGCGACGGCCATGTCGGCATCGACCGTGACCCGGGCCGGCACCGTGTTGATCATCAGGCCGACGATCCGCTCCAGATCGGCCTGGTCCGCGGAACGGCCGGAGAGGATGGTGCCCCAGCACACGTCCCGCTGCCCGCTGAACCGGCTCAGCGTGATCGCCCACGCCCCTTGCACCACCGCGTGGACGGTGCAGTGATTGCGCCGGGCGAGTTCGGCCACCTGCTTGGTGAGGGCGGGGGAGACGGTGCGGGCGGCTGACGCGCTGCTCGCACTCGCCTCGCGCGCGGCGGGGGCGATGAACGGCAGCGCCGTCGGCGAGTCGAAGCCGCCCATGAGGTCCGCCCAGAACGCCTCGTCGGCCTGCGCGTCGCGCTGCCGCAGCCACTCGACGTGGCGGCCGTAGGGCACCGACTCGGGCAGGTCGGGGAGCGCGCCCGCGGCCAACGCGGCATAGGCCGCGCCGAGTTCGGCCCGGACGATGGATCCGCTCCAGGCGTCCATGACGATGTGGTGCTGGTGCCAGGCGAGCAGATGGCGGTCGCCGTCGAGCCGGATCAGGTCGAAGGCCAGCGGCGGCGCAGCGGCCAGGTCCATGCCGCGGTGGCGCCGCTCCAGGAGCAGCCGGGTCGTCGCCGCCTCCACGGCCTCGTCGTCCCGGCCGCGCCAGTCCAGGGTCCGCAGCGGCAGCGGGAAGCCCCGGTGGACGACCTGGACGGGGTGGGCGACGCCGTCCGTGACGAAGGTCGTGCGCAGGATCGGGTGCCGGTCGATGACGTACCGCCATGCGGCGATGAACGCCTCGGTGTCGAGCCGGCCCCGGATCTCGAACACCGCCTGGGTGAGGTAGTTCCCGCTGTCCGGGCGGTGCGTCGACTCGAAGAGCATCCCCTCCTGCAGCGGTGACAGGACGTAGACGTCCACGACCGTGTCCGGCGGATATCGGTCGAGGACGTTGTCCAGACCCTCCGCGTCGAGACCGGAGTCGGGGAACTGCTCGGGGGTCGGCCGGAACCGTTGATCCATCGCCATCTCCAATCAGCGTCGTTGAGAAGCCGGGGCTCAGGCGTCCACGGCGGCGGCCATCCGGTCGCGCAGGCTGCGCGGCCGCAGGTCCGTCCAGACCTGTTCGATGTGCTGGACACAGTCCTGCTTCGAACCCGTCGTGCCCTCGTCGGTCCAGCCGGCCGGATTGGGCCGGTCCGCGGCCCAGACCGAGTACTGCTCCTCGTGGTTGACGACTACCTTGAACTGCGCCTCACGGCCGTCGGCCATGGCTTTCTCCTTCGTGTCGGGTGTTCGGGTCGGAGGGGTGTCGTGACGTCGTGTCGGGGGGTGTCGCGGCCGGTCAGCTCATCGCGACGAGGATCCGGCGGTCGCCGGTGTACGGCTCACGGCCGTGCGCCATCAGCATGTTGTCGATCATCAGGACGTCGCCCTGCCGGTACGGCAGCGCCAGCGCGACCCGGTCGTAGACCGACGCGATCGTCCTCAGGTCCTCGTCGGGGATCGAACCGCCGTCCGCGAGGTAGGCGTTGCGGGGCAGGTCGGCCTCCGCGTACAGCGCGAGCAGGGCTTCGCGCACCTCCGGCTCCAGGCCCGAGACGTGGAACAGGTTGGCCTGGTTGAACCAGACCTCCTCGCCGGTGTGCGCGGCCCGGGCGGTGGCCGGGCGGCGGTGCCGGGTGCGCAGCCCGTCCTCGACCCACTCGAACTCGATGCCGTGGTCCGTGCAGTACTGCTCGACCGCCGCGCGGTCGGCGGTCTGGAACGCCTCCTCCCAGCTCAGGCCGAGTCCGTCGCGGAACGTGCGGGTGTAGACGACGCCGTCGGCGAAGCGTTCGCGCAGATCCGCGGGCAGCTGGGCGAGCACCGACCGGCTGTCGGCGATCGGGGTGGCGCCGCCGGTCGCGGGCGGGGTCTGACAGAAGAAGAACACCGACTGCGGCCAACGACTCGAGTAGGAGCTCTCGTTGTGCATCGGGATCGCCTGGTCGGCGGGGTACTCGGTGGAGGTGTAGATGTTGCCGCTGACCGCGCTGCGCGGAGTGGAGCGCTCGGTGTACTCGAGCAGGTCGCCGCCCACCGCGCTGACCACCTGGTGGAACGCCTCGACATCGCGTGAGGTGCCGCGCAGCAGGACGAACCCGCGGCTGCGGAGCGCTGCGCGCAGCGGCTCCCGGTGGGCGGTGACCCACGCCAGGGGGTCCTCGACGGTGGCGAGGTCGTAGACCAGTGCGGCGGTGTGGCCGTTGTCGTGAACGGCGGCCTGCACGCCGCCGATCGTGCTGTCTTCGGTGCGGGGCATTGACAGTCCTGTCCTTGAACGGAGGCCCGGAGACCGGGGATCGGGGATCGGAGTCCGGGGCCGGTCAGCCGGCGAGGATGTCCCGAACGGTGCGCCTGCGCAGCACGTCCATCAGGGAGATCCGCAGTCCGGCCTTGCGGGCGCGGGTGACCACGCGGGCGGCGGCGATGCTCGTGCCGCCCAGCGCGAGGAAGTCGTCGTCGATGCCGACCTCCTCGGCGCCGACGGTCTCCCCGATGACCCGGCACAGCAGTTCCTGTTCCGGGGTCGTCGGCCCGGCCGCGGACCGGTCGGGCCCGGCCGCCTCCGGTGCGGGCAGCGCCGCGCGGTCGAGCTTCCCGTTGGCGGTGAGCGGGAGTTCGGCCAGCGGGACGAAGACCGCCGGGACCATGTACGGGGGCAGGGTCTCCGCCAGGAGGCGGCGCAGCTCGACGGCGTCGACGGCGGCTCCGGCCCTGCCGACGACGTAGGCGGTGAGCCGGGTGTGGCCGGCGTCGTCCGGGTTCGGCGCCACGGCGGCCGCTTCCACCAGGGGGGACCCGACGAGCGCGGCCTCGATCTCGCCGAGCTCGACCCGGTAGCCGTTGACCTTCACCTGGTCGTCGATCCGGCCCAGGTACTCGAGCTCGCCGTCCGGCCGCGTCCGGACGAGGTCGCCGGTACGGTACATCCTCGCTCCGGGCCCGCCGAACGGGTCCTCGACGAACCGCTCGGCGGTGAGCGCCGGACGGTTCAGGTAGCCGCGCGCCAACTGGGCGCCGCCGATGAACAGTTCACCGGTCACGCCGTCGGGGACGGGCCGTCGGGCGTCGTCGAGCACGTACAGCCGGGTGCCCGCGACGGCGCGCCCGATCGGCACGGCTCCCGGCTCCGAGCGGCGGCCGGGTTCGACCACGTACACGCAGCAGCCGACGGTCGCCTCGGTGGGGCCGTACTCGTTGACGACGCCCACCCCGGGGTGGGCCTCCCGCCACGCCTCGAGCGCGGCGCCGAGCAGGGCCTCGCCGCCGATCACCAGCTGCTCGCTCGGCGAGCACTCGTCGGGCAGTCGACGCAGCAGCGCGAGGTGCGACGGGGTCACCTTGAGGAAGCTCGGCTTGCGGAACCCCGGTGGAAGGGCGGCGCCCTCGGCCAGCGAGACCAGATCGACGACCTCGACCGAGCCTCCGGCGATCAGCGGTGGGAAGATGCTCGTCACGGCCAGGTCGAAGGAGACCGAGGAGTGCAGCAGGGTCCGGCCGGCCGTGGCCGGGTAGTGGGTGCGCGCGTGGTCGAGGTACACGTTCAGGGCCCCGTGGTCGATCACCACACCCTTGGGCGTGCCCGTGGAGCCGGACGTGTAGATCACGTACGCGGTGCCGTCGTCCTCCGGCGGCGGTGCCGCGCACGGCGAGAACGCGGAGTACCCGGATCCGGCCGGATCGCGGGCGTCCAGCAGTGCCTCGGTGTCCGGGGAGCCCAGGTGCACGACGCAGGCCCCGGTGTCCGTACCGGCGAGCGCGGTGCGGGCGGCCTCGCCCGACGCCACCACGATCGGCGCGGCGGAGTCGGCGAGAACGTGCGCGATCCGCGCGGCCGGGTCGTCGACGGCGATCGGCACGTAGCCGGCACCGGTCTTCAGCACCGCGAGCAGCGCGGTGACGATGTCGGTCGACCGGTCGAGCATCACGGCGACGAGCGCACCGGGCCCCACCCCCTTGTCGGCGAGCACTCCGGCCAACCGGGCCGCCCGGTCGTCGAGTTGCCGGTAGGTCGATGCGCGGCCGTCGTGGACGACGGCGATCGCGTCGGGAGTCGTACGGACCTGCTCGGCGAACAACTCGGGGACCGTTCGCGGCGCGTTCGTGGAGAGTCGGGACGGCATTCGGGATGACATGGTGATGGCCACCTTTCAGTTGCTCACCGTGAGCGCCGCCGTGACGGCGGCGGCGACGGCCGGGCTGCGCAGCAGATCGGCGCGGCTGCTGTCGAACGAGGTCTCACGACGTGTGAAACCGCCTACGTGATCGGCCGAGTTGAGGGACAGCGCGTCCGCCCACCGCGGCCGGCGCTCCAGTCGGCGCGCCGCCGACAGGTAGCGCGTATAGGCCCGGAACAGCCCCATGAGTTCATCGCCGACCTCGCCCTCGATGCCCCACCGCTCGAACGCGACCCGGGAGGCATCGACGTAGACGGTGGCGAACTCCTCGGCGAGGGCGGCGAATCCGCCGGTGTGCTGCTCGACGATCCGCTCGGCGCGGCGCCGGAACCGCTGCTGCTCGTCCTCGGCGAGCACGGTCATCGACCCCAGCGCGCCGAACAGGTCGCGGCTGAGGGTCGTCGTGTTCGGCGCTCCCGGGTTGAACAGGACGACCTCGGGCCGGACCTCCTGCCGGAGCTCGATCGCGTCGGCCAGCGCCGCCGCGTACACGCCGCCGGCGCAGTAGCCGAGGACCGCCGACACGTGCTCGCCAGGGCGCGGAAGGCTCTCCAACCACCAGGCCAGGTACTCGTCGGCGTGCTCGGCGTCCGCCGTCGGCGGCACCGCGTGCCACACGTCCAGCTGATCGGGCAGCAGCCGGGCCAGGTCCCGGAAGGTGGCCTCCTGGCGGGTGCTCCCGTCGAAGTCGACGGCCAGGACCAGGGCGCCCTGGCGGCTCCGGGTGAGTCGGTCCCACCCCTGCGGTGCTGAGGTCATGTGCGTGTCCGCCTCCCGTGTCCGGTCGCGCCCTAGCCCCGGGCGCTTCGCACGGCCACGGCCTCGGCCACGCCGTCGACCGTCCGGGCCCGGAAGACGTCGCGGATCGTCACCTTGACGTCGAAGACCTGGCGCAGCCGGGCGACCAGTCGTGCGCCGAGGATGGAGTTCCCGCCGAGCTCGAAGAAGTCGCTGTCGCCGCGCACGGGGGCGTCGCCGCCGAGGATCTCCTGGAAGACCTCCGTGACGCGCGGCGCGAACTCCTCGGCGGCGGGGTTGTCGGAGGTCAGGTCCGATGCGGTGCTCATGAGTCGTGCTCCTTGGGTCAGGGTGATGGTGTCGAGTGGTACGGCGCCGTCGCCGGCGGGGAGTTACGCGCGGGCCCGGTCGATCGCGACGAGCCGCAACTCGGACGCGTAGGCCGCGCCCGCGCCGTCCCGGAGCCAGTGGCCGGGCAGGTCGGGCAGCATCTCGGAGAAGGAGACCCGGGACGCGGGATCGTCGGCGGCCGCGCTCCGGACGGCGGCGGCGAGCAGCTCCACCAGCGCGATGCTGCTGAAGTCGACGTAGATCGGCTTGGTCTCCACGGCGACCCGGTAGAAGGCGCGCTGTGGCAGCCCCACCGCGTCGCGCCAGCGCACCGCGGCCCGGTGCCGCTCGACGCGGTCGGAACGCCGCACCCAGGCCAGGTCGCTGACGCCGATGCTCCAGGACTCGCGGGAGACCACCAGCCGGTCGATGGTGACGCGGGGGCGGTGCGCGGCCGACGGCAGCGGCTTGAAGCCGTTCATCGCGGCGCCGGAGAGGTACTCGCCCAGCACCTCCAGGAGGTCCAGGTCCGGCGTGTCGGGGGACTTGACGACCAGTCGCTCGCCGTCGCGGTGCACGGTCGTGGCCGCGCCGGGGACGACCCGGCGCGTCGTCCCGGGGCCGGCCGGCCCGGTACCGGTCGTTCCGATGTCGGTCGTCCCGGTGTTGCGGGCGTGCATGGTCCACACCAGGTCCTGCGGGCCGACCAGCACCGGGGGATACGTACGGGAGTTGACGGCCGGGGACTCCCGCGCGGGCAGCGGGAGCACGCGCGGCGTCCGGCGGTCGGCCGCGTCCATCGCGGCGAAGCGCTCGGGCTCCGGGAACTGCGCGATCCCGGCCGGGCTGTCCTGGGTGTTGATCGCCAGATGCAGCTCGCCGAGCACGAACTCGTAGTCGCCGGCGGCGATCGCCCGGGGGTCGCGGGCGGTGATCATGATGTCGGGGCACTGGTGGACCGCGGACGACCACGGTGGCTCGCAGGCCGGGAACAGCTCGCGTACCCGGGCGGCCAGGTCGGCGGCGGACACGTGGTGGCGGCGGACGCCGTCCGGGACCGCCAGGATCTCGGCCCAGCGCCGCTGGAGCTCCGGGACGACCGCCGCGACCGGCGGCGCGAGGTCCTGGAACGAGTAGGCCAGATCAGGCGTCATCGCGTTGAGAACGGCGTTCAGCGACACCTCGCCGTCCACGGAGCCCGCGCGGAGCCGCTCGTACACCTGCGTCAGGCGCCGGCGGTACCCGTCGCCCACCTGGCCGACGAACCAGCGCGCGCTGTCGAGCAGCAGGCCCAGCGGGGCGGCGAGCTGTCCGAGCAGATCCGCCCCCAGCGCCACCTCGGTGTCGCGGAGCGTGTCTTCGTACACCACGCGCCGACCGCCGTAGGCCTGCCCCGCCCGGCGTGCCGGGTCCTGCCCGGTCACCCGCTCGAAGACCTCGTCCAGCCGTTCCATGGCCTTGAACACCGAGTCGGCGTCGCCGGCCGCCTCGCTCACGGCCTCGCGGGCGGCGAGCACCTCGTCCAGCAGACCGAGCGCCTGCTCGCGGGCCGCCGCGTCGTCCACGGTCAGGAGCGCGCCGCGGAGCTCCTGCTCGCGGAACTCTCCTGTGGACAGGGGAAGTTCGCACACCAGCAGGTCCTCGGCGCTGAGCCGGTCGACGACCGTCAGCACGCTCTCGCCGGTCCGCCCGGCGTAGCCGGGGACGGACCGCTCGATCTCGAGGATCGTGGTGGCCCCGTCGCACAGCGCGAAGACCTCGGCCTCCGCGGCGGTGAGCCTGCGCACCGGGCCGCGCGGCCTGCGGATGCCGATCCCGGTGCCGTCGCTGTCGCCCCCCAGGAGGGCGTCGGCCTCCGAACGGCGCGGCTTGAGGGACACCCGCACCCGCGGATCGGCGGCGAGCGCCCGGGCCACCGCTTCGACGGCCCAGTGCTCGAAGTACACCTGGCGTCGGCGCAGCAGCCGCTCACCGGGCCGGACCACCATCCCGGTCGTGTCCTCGGACCACCGACCCCAGCAGTGCGGCCCGAAGAAGCCGATCGTCTCGTTCTTCAAGCCGTAGCGCTGGAGGTACGTGGCGACCTTGAGCTCCCGTCGGCGCTGCCGGGCGGGCTGGGCCTTGGACCGGGCGGCGACCTTGTCCACGCAGCCGCTCAGCATGGCGGGGTTCTGCCACGCGACCGCCTCGCGGAGCATCGGGTCCGCCGCCGCCGTGCGCAGCGCCGTCTCCATCCGTGTGACGGCACGGTCGTACTCCCGGGCCAGCGCGTCCGACGGCGGACCCTCGCCGTTCTCGGCGGCCACGGCCGCCAGCAGCTCGTCGTCGGCCAGCGGCTCGACGATGGCCGACGGGAACCCGGCCGAGCGCAGCTCCACGTCCCGCCACACCTGCCACCCGGTGTCACCGAGGGGTATCAGGTGCTCGGCACCGTTCTCGCCCGTCCCGTCCATCCCGGTTTCTCCATTCGTCCCGTTCAAGAGCTCTCCTCGATCCGAACCGCGGTTCCGGCGCACTGCGTGAGCGACTCGGCCAGGCGGTCCGTGTACTGCTCGCCGGACCGCGCCGACAGGTGCCCGCTCCACTGCACCTCGCAGCCGAGGCGGGCGCCGTCCTCGAAGAAGCGCACCGACAGCGGGGTCTTGGCCGCGAAGTTGGGGACGTCGAGCTCCGCCGTGCAGGTCACGCCCGCACCGGCGTGCTCGACGGACTGCTGCTGGCGGCGGTAGGAGATCATCACCTGGTTCAGCGCCTCCACCGCACCGCCGCCACGGCGCACGTGCGCGGCCAGTTCGGCGAAGGAGTAGTGGCGCCGCCGCAGATCGGCGGACCATCCCGGGTGCTCCCGCCGAACCAGGTCGACGACCGTCTCGCCGGCCTTCCGACTCGCCGACAGCGGCACCTCGTTGATGAAGCAGCCCACGATCGCGGACTCCGCGCCGAGCCGCTGGGACGCGGCCCCGCCGAGCACGGTCACGCCGCTGTCCGGCACCGGCAGGGCGTGGTGCACCGCCGCCGAGACCAGCTTGAAGACGCTGACGCCGGCGGAACCGGCACACGCGCCGATGCCCGCCGCCGCGGTCGGATCCGCGGTGATGATCCGCCGCATCACGGTGTCGGAGGCGCCCTCGCGCGGGAACGGGACGACCATCGCCGACGGCGGGATCCGGTCGTACCAGTAGTCGCGGTCCTCGGTGAGCGCGGACTCCTCGGCCGCGCGAACCCGGCGGACCAGGCGGACGTACTCGTCCGGCGTATCCGGTGAATCCGGTGCCGCGGCGGCACCGGCGATGGAGCCGCTCAGTCGCTCGGCAAGGAGGCGGTGGCTGATCCAGTCGTAGATCAGATGGTGGACGATCAGAATCACCACCGTGTGCGCGGGGGCCACCGGCAGTACGAGGAACCGCACCAGCGGACCGCCGTCCACCTCGAACGGCCGCATGGTCCTCGCCGCGATGAAGGCCTCGGCCTCGTCCACCGGCTCGGCGAGGATCTCGATCTCCGGCTCCTCGTCCGAGAAGCCGTAGACGATCTCCCCGGTCCAGGTGTCGATGCCCATCCGCACCTGAAGGGCCGGCGTCGCCGCCACCAGCCGCCGGCAGGCGGCGGCCAGATCCGCCGCCGCGATCCTGCCCCGGACCTCCACCCGCACCGCGAGGTTGAAGGCCCCGGCCGCTTCGGTCTTCTCGTCCGCGAAGTACAGTGCGGCCTGGGCCAGCGTCGCCCGCTCGTTCCCCTGAATCAGAGCCACGTCGGCTCCCTAGTCGTCGACCTCATGCCGACCATTCCAGGGGATGGGGATCAACATGAGATCGACGGCTCGTCAATGGAGGATCGACGATCCGCTACCGGCCTGCTGAAGCCGGCGACTGACGTCGTCAACGGTCACTGATCGCCCGGAGCCGCACGGAACAGTGGTGCCGACAAGCCTCTTGCGCCCAGGTGCGACTTGAAGGTTAAAGTGAACGTGCAACCCGAAGGCATGCGGCGGTCGCCGCCGACGGACCAGGAGAGTCGAGATGTCGCACGACAACGAGAAGGCCATCCGTGCCGCCTACCAGGTCGCCGAGGAGCAGGACGTCGCCGGCTGGATCGCGGCGTTCACCGAGGACGGCACCTTCACCGACATGTCCCTGCCGCTCACCTACCGGGGCCCCGAGGAGCTCGGCAGGACGGTCGAGGTCTACGCGAAGGCCTTCCCCGACATGCACCGCGAGCTGGAGCGCTTCTATGTCACCGGCGACATCGTGGTGGTGCAGCTGCGCCTGCAGGGTACCCACCTCGGCCCGCTGGAACTGCCCTCCGGCACCGTCCCGCCCACCGGCCGCAGGATGGACGCCCCGTGCTGCGACGTGTTCGAGCTGGTCGACGGCAGGATCAAGCGCTTCGACTGCTACCCGTCCGGCACGGTCATCGCCGCCCAGCTCGGCCTGGTCTGAGCCCGTCGGAGGGGGCGCGTGCCCTCGCTGCTCCGTTGTGACTTGAACCTTCAAGCGCCAGGCGCGTGGTGGATGCCCGACAGCGCTGATCTGCGCACCGCCGTCCGTCGCCGCTGAGACGCGCGGTCGGTGCGGGAGGCTTCCTGCACCGACCGCGCCGGCTCCCCGCGGTGGGCGTGGTTACGCGGAGGTGCCCGAGCCGCCGGCGCCGCGGCCGCGACGGCCGAGGAGGAAGCCCGACACCGTGCCGACGATGCCGACCACGATGCCCGCGACGCCCAGCGTGCGGGCCGTCGAGTCGGAGCTGCTCGCCTTCGCCGTGGTGGCGTTGGGGGCGGCCGACGCGGTGGTCGGCGCCGGGCCTGCGGCGCCTGGGTCGCCGGGGTCGCCGGTGGCGGCGGCGGAGGCGGCGGTGGCGGTCAGTTTGAGGACCGGTGCCGGGTTCTTCGGCTCGGGCTGGCCGTCCTGGGGTTCCTCGATCCAGCGCACCACGGTGCCGTTGCTGTAGGTCTGCAGGGTCTTGAAGACGACCTTGTCCGTGCCGTCGGGCAGCGCGCCGAGGTTGATGGTGAAGTCCTGGAAGTGGCCGGGGGTGATCTGGCCGCCGGTCCACACGACCTGGGAGACGGCGTCGGTGATGTCGCCGTCGTCGGTGTGGATGGGGGTGGTGAGCTTGGTGGTCTGGATGCTGTCGCCCCAGCCCGGCACCGGCGCGACCTTGACGGCCGGGATCGGGTGGTCGGTGGGGAAGTCGATCTCGACCTTCACCGTGCTGTTCTTGTCGTCCTCGTTGGGCACGCGGAACGCGAAGGTCTGGTCGGTCGCGTTCTTGGGCACGCTGTTCGGCTGCACGATGATGTGCGCCGATACCGGCGCGGCCACGACGAGTACGGTCGCGGCGGCCAGGGCGCAGGCGGCGGCAAGACGCTTCTTCAGGGACTGGTTCATGGCTGTGTGGTCTCCAGGTCGGAGGCGCACGTGCGCCCGTGCGGACGGAGCACGCGTGGGTGATCAGGGGGAGCGCTGACGGCCGTGACCGGACGGCGTTCCCGCTCCGGTCATCCGGCCGGTGCGAATGGCGGACCGCGCCTGATCACCACGTGTCGCAACAACGTCCGCCGCGGCAGCCGCCACCGGCCCTCGCCGGGCACGAAGCGTATCGCGGCGGACCGCGATTCCCCGTTCACCCCGCCGCGCAGGAGGGTGAACAGACTCAACGGACGTGCAGTCCCCTGTCCTGTGGCCAGGCCACCGACGGTCGCCCGCAGCGAGCGCTCCCGCCGGCCGGGCTCGCCCGCGTCGCCCCCGACCCGACACTTTCGGTGATCGATCCGCTGCAAAGGGTGAGTGCGGCCGAACGAGCGGGTACAGCCCTGGGGAGTGACGTCGGCGGGGCCCGGTGCCCGCCGCGAAGCAACGGAGGTGTCCCGTGTCCGAGTCCGTGCAGGAGCCGGTGGCGAGGTTCTGCGGAAACTGCAACTGCGGCTGCCCGCAGGTGTTCGTCGACCCCGACGCGCCGCAGGAGCGCCGGATCCGCATCACCGACGACTTCGGCCAGCAGATCCAGCTGAGCGTGGACCAGTTCCAGGACCTCCTGGACCAGGCCAAGACCGGCTCCCTCGACCGGGTGGCGATCGCGCTCGGGTGACGGAACCGCGCATCGCCGCCACGCCGGCCTCCCGGCCGGCCGGGGCCGGCAGCGCAGCGCGGCGCCGGGTCCTCCTCGCGACGGCCCTGGTCACCGTCAGCGGCGCCGTCGCCCACGCCTGGTGGTGGCTCGCCGGCCCGGAGGCGGTGACGGCCGGGCAGCCGCTGGGCGTGGTGATCGAAGGGGTGCTGTCCGACGCGGCGAAGGGCGCGTGCGCCGGCCTGATCGGCGGCCTGGCCGTCTTCGTCACGGGGTGGTGGATCCGGCGGGCCGTGACGGCGACCCGCCCCCGGGGAAGCGGGGTCGACTCCATGGGCGACGACGCCACGCGGGTGGGCACCAGCGCCTGACCCGCCGTCATCGAGGCCCGGTGCCGCCGTGCCCGGAGCCCCGTTGTCATACGGGGCTCCGGGCACGGCCGTTCTCTTTGGCCAGGCGTCCTGCTGGGCGGTCAGGCGTTCTGCCGGGCGCGCAGGTTGGCGACCGTGTTGTGGGTGTCCTTCTCGTCCGGGTCATCGGATCGGGAGGACGCCGAGGACGGCCTCGGTGCCTCTGCCTCCGCTGTTGATCGGTAGCCGAACCAACGTGCCCGACACTCGATTCGGGCGACGCGCGGTGCGAGGTCCCGGTCCTTCCGGCGGGCAACGACCTCCTGCGGTCAGTGGTCCTGCCGGGGCGGTGACAACCAGAAGTGGTCAGAAGTGGAAGGTGGGGCCGGTCGGCTCGGACACCTCCCGGGTAGTGTCGGTGGCCGGCGGCAAGTGCCTGGACGTTCCCGGCAGTTCGCCCGGCACCGAGGTCCAGCCGGACCAGTACACCTGCGACGGCGCTCCCGCCCGGAAGTGGAAGTCCGCCAGGCTCAGTTGATCCGTCTCTCCCCGGAGCCCACCCGCCCGGAGGCTCCGGAGCCCTCCCGAGGAGTCCGAATGTCCCGCCTCGCATTACGCCGGCCGATGCTGGGCCTGGGCGCAGCGCTCGCCCTCATCACGCCCGCGGGCTCCGCTGTGGCGGAGCCCGCCCCCCGGCCCGCGTTCAAGGTGCTTGTCTTCTCCAAGACCGGCGCCTACCGGCACGAGTCGATCCCCACCGCCGTCCAGGCCATCAAGGACCTGGGTGCCGCGAACGGGTTCGCGGTCGACGCCACCGAGGACGACACGGTCTTCACACCCGCCAACCTCGCCAACTACCAAGCCGTCGTCTTCGCCCTGACCAGCGGTGACGTCCTCAACGACACCGAGAAGGCCGCCTTCGAGGGCTACATCCGCACCGGCGGCGGCTTCGCGGGCATCCACTCCGCCTCCGACACCGAGTTCAACTGGCCCTTCTACGGGCAGGTCGTCGGCGCCTACTTCAAGAGTCATCCCCACGGGCAGTACCAGGCCCGGGTGATCGTCGAGGACCGGGACAACCCCAGCACCGCGCACCTGCCCGCCACCTGGAGCCGGTTGGACGAGTGGTACAACTTCCGCACCAACCCCCGGAACACCGTCCACGTGCTCGCCTCCGTCGACGAGTCCAGCTACGATCCGGGCCCCGACCGCATGGGCGACCACCCCACCACCTGGTGCCAGGAGCTCCAGGGCGGCCGGTCCTGGTACACCGCGATGGGCCACGGCAAGGAGTCCTACGCCGATCCCGCCTTCCGCGCCATGCTCCTCGGCGGGATTCGCGTGGCGGCCGGCGCCGCCCAGGCCGACTGCAGCCCGTCGGGTCGGTTGGGAGACGGCCTGTACAAGGTGGCAAACGCCGGCAACGGCAAGGATCTTGACGTGAGGTCCGCATCGCTGGAGGACGGCGCCGCGGTCGTCCGGAACGCGCCGAATGACAGCGACTCCCAGCAGTGGCAGCTGAGCGACGCCGGGGACGGGACGTTCACGCTGACGACGGCCGGAGGCGAGTGCCTGGACGTGCCGGGTGACGAGGTCGGCACGGACGGCGCTCCACTCCAGCAGTGGTCCTGCTGGGGCGGCGACAACCAGAGCTGGAAGGTCGAGCCGGCCGGTTCGGGCACCTTCCGGATCGTCTCCGTGGCCAGTGACAAGTGTCTCGACGTACCCGGCTCGGCCACCGCCGACGGAGTCCAACTGGACCAGCGCACCTGTGACAACTCGACCGCCCAGCAGTGGAGGTTCGCCCGGGTCGACCGACCCACCCCGCTCCCGGCGCCCGACCGCCCGAGCAGCCGGTACGGCCCGACCGTCGACGGATCCCCGGCTGCCAACGGCTCCATGTGCTTCTCTCCCCCGTGCCCGGCCCGAACGAATGCCGGGCACGATCACGGCGAGGACCCTCCTGCGGCACAAGTCCACTGGCCAGGCCCCGGGACGGGTCAGGCGGTGACCTTGGCGACGAAGGCCGCGAGGTTGGACACCGTGCGGCGGATCTTCTCCTCGGTGGTCAGCGACTCGTGGAGCCGGGCGCCCACCTCGCGCTTGCCGCGCACGTAGAGCGAGCAGGCGAGGTCGCTGCACATGTACGCGCCGACGGAGTTGCCCTGCTTGCCGGCCTTCCCGGCGAGGGGTGCGACCAGCAGTGAGACGCCCCCGGTATGGGTAGTCACGCAGAGTGAGCAGATGCTCCGGCGGGCCTGCCAGGCGGCGGCGCCGGAGGAGTGCAGGGCGACCGCCACCACACGGCCCTCCAGTTCGGCCGCGAGGTACGCGCGGTCGGGGGCCTGCGGGTCGCGCCAGCCGAGGAAGTCCAGGTCGCCCCAGGGCTGTTCGGTCAGGTCGCGGGGGATGTGCAGGCGCTTCGCCTCGCCCTTGGTGCAGTTCACGAAGGCGGAGCGGATCTCTGGCTCGGTCAACGGCTTCATAGGAGGCACAGTAAATAACCTAGGAGTATTAGGCAAATGTATAGTGGCCTCCTGCGACGGAGAGGAAGCGCATGGCACGCGTAGGGCTGAACGCGGAACGACTCACCCGGGCGGGTGCGGAGCTGGCCGACGAGGTCGGCTTCGACAAGGTCACGGTCTCCGCGCTGGCGCGCCACTTCGGCGTCAAGGACGCGAGCCTGTACTCGCACGTCAGGAACTCCCAGGACCTCAAGACCAGGATCGCCCTGCTCGCGCTGGAGGAGCTCGCCGACCGGGTCGCCGCCGCCCTGGCCGGACGGGCCGGCAAGGACGCGCTGACCGCCTTCGCCAACGCCTACCGCGACTACGCCCGCGAACACCCCGGCCGCTACGCCGCGGCGCAGCTCGAACTCGACTACGAGACCGCGCTGGGCAGCGCGGCCGTCCGGCACTCCCAGATGACTCGTGCGATCCTGCGCGGCTACGACCTCGCGGAGCCCGACGAGACCGACGCCGTCCGCCTCCTCGGCAGCACCTTCCACGGCTACGTCGCCCTGGAGCGGGCGGGGAGCTTCCAGCACACCCCGCGCACCACCGAGGACACCTGGTCGCGCATCCTGGACGCCCTCGACGCCCTGCTGCGCAACTGGCCGGCGGTCTGACACGCGGAGAGGGACGCCAACAGCGCCTCCCCGGGCCGGAACTAGCCGTTGTGGAGAGCGGGCTGGGATGGGGTCGTGCGGTCGACGCGGGGGAGGGGCGCGGTCAGTAGTCGCCGGCCAGGGCGAGTTGGCGTTCGCGGTCCTGCTTCAGCAGCCGGGGGATGGCGCTGCTCGGCGCAACGCCCAGTTCCGAGGACAGCAGCTCCCGGTAGCGGCGGTACCGGCGGTGCGCGTCGGCGACCTCGCCGACGTGCAGGCAGGATTGGACGGCTATCCGCCGTGGCCCCTCGCGCAGCGGGTCGGCCTGGGCGGCGGCGTCGGCGAGTTCGAGCACCGCGGAGTGCAGGCGCCGCTGCAGGAACGTCTCGGCGAGGTTCTCCAACGCCTGGACGCGTTGCAGTTCCCACTTCCCCTGGAACGGTACGAGCCATTCGTCGTCCCAGCCGTACAGCAGCGGGTGCCGCAGCATGCTCCACGCCTGCGGCAGCCGGTCGCCGCCCAGGATCGGCTCCCCGTCCGTTCGGGACGCCGCCGAGGCCAGCCCGGCCGCCGTCCGGTAGTCCACCTCGACGTGTTCGGCCAGGGCTACGGTGGTGTGCGAGGTCCGTAACAGCTCCCGGACCGTCACCTGGTTCAGCCGCCAGAGGGTCTGGCGCAGTCGTGCGGTGGCCCGGACGGGCGGGATGTCGGGCCACAGTCGCGCGGCGAGGTCGTTGCGTCCCACCGGCCGGTCGTCGAGCACCACGGCCGCGACGAGCCGCTGCTGGATGTCGCTGAGGTCGACGACTCGCCCGTCCATGCGGCAGACGAAGTCCGGCAGGAGTGATACGTGCACGGTGTCGCGGTCGGTGGGTCTCATCGCACCTCTCGGGTTGTCCGACGGGACCGTCAGGCTGGCATGTCCATCGATTTCCGCTGCGAGCAGCGGATTTGAAGTCATGTCAGCTCAACTCTGAGTAGAGATGAGACCGCAGCCCGACCGTGATCGTCAACACCCACGACGAGGCCCGCCGCCGGGGTGGCGCCGCCTCCGGACCCATTGACGGGGCTTCACACGACGTGCGTACTATCTGCCCGCAGGCAACACGGCAACCCACAATCGTGGGGTTGTTTCACAAGTCCGCCACGCAGCAGTCTCGGTGGTAGCCCAGCTCAGATAGCCCGAGACAGCGAAAGGTGGAGCAATGACCTTCAACTCCCTGGAGGCCCTTCGTGAGGCCGGGATCCTCGGCGGAACGATGGCGCCCGAGCTCGAAGAGTTCTACGCCAGCCTGACCCCCGAGGAGACCCGGGTCCTCATCTCGACCAAGACCCGCCTCATGGCCGTTCTGCCCGACGTGGTGGCGCACTCCCAGGAGTGGGCCGCGCCGGAGTCCTCCCAGGAGGGCTTCGACGCCGCGATGCTGTGTGCGTGCGGTGCGTGGTCCGGCGCCGGCCAGGCGCAGAAGTAGTCCTGACAGTCCACAGGCGCGGCCCGACGGCCAGGCTCGTCGGGTCGCGCGTGTGCCAGCCCGGATGGGAGGCGGGATGCGAGGGCATCTGGTCCGGAACCTGTCGTTGTTCGACGTGCCGGCGGACCTGACGTACTTCGTGCATGACGAGGAATACCTCGTGGTCAACCCGGAAGTGGGTGCCCGATGTGTCCTCGACCGACGCGAGTTCAGCGTCCTCGAAGCCCTGGCCGGTGAACGGGCCGGAGGGGAACGGGCACTGGAGCCGAGCGACGAGACGGAACGCGTCCTGGCCAGGCTCATCCTGAACTGGATCGTCTACTACAACGGCAACCGGCCCGCGGTGAAGGTCGCCGAGGCCCCGCTGAACGTCGTGTACTACGCCATCACCGACGGCTGCAACCTCCGCTGCCCCTACTGCTACGCGTCGTCCGAGAAGTGCCTCCCGGGCGAGCTCGACACCGCCGAATCGCTCGACCTGGTCTCGCAGATCGCCGACCTCGGCGCCCGGACCCTCGTCTTCACCGGCGGCGAGCCGATGCTCCGCAAGGACCTGTTCCAGGTCGTCGAGCACGCCAACCGCAGTGGCCTGAAGTCGAACATCATCACCAACGCGACGATGATCCGGACGGCGGCGACGGCGCAGCGCTTCGCCGAGCTCTTCGACGCGGTCACGGTCAGCCTCGACGGAGGCACCGCCGAGACCCACGACCGCACCCGCGGCAAGGGTGCGTTCGCCCGGACCCACAAGGCGATCCGGCTGCTCAACGACGCCGGCGTGGCGCCGGCCATCAACCACATCGTCACCTCGGACAACATCGACGAGCTGGAGGACTTCGCGTCCTTCCTCGACGGGATCGAGATCCACAGCATCCGCCTGATGAACCACAACGACCTGGGCCGGGGCGTCGGCGACGACTACGACTTCGGTTGGCAGGACCACCTGCGGGTGCAGCAGCTCGTCTGGACCTCGCCGGTGGCCGGAAAGCTCCTGCCGGACGGGCCGCGGCCGGTGACGCCGTGCTCGGTCAAGGGCAACTGCGGCATGGGCGGCAACGAGATCTACATCAACTCCCTGGGCGACGTGTACCCGTGCAAACTCGTCACGGGCAAGGAACAGCACGCGGGCAACGTCCGACGGCAGCGGCTGTCGGAGGTCTTCGCCAGTCCGGTGCTGTCGGCCATGCGCCGCAGCACGGTCTTCGGCGGGGAGTTCCACGCCGACTGCGAGAAGTGCTACATCAAGGCGAACTGCGGCGGCGGGTGCCGGGCGTCGCACATGGCGGAGTCCGGGGACGTCCGGCGCAACAGTCGGCACCTGTGCCGGATCCTGCGGCACGGCGTCACGACGCAGCTGTGGCAGGAGGCCGGGGTCACCCGGGCGGAACTCGCCGAGAAGAGCCTCGACATGACGGTTCCCCGGCTGGTCGCCACCGGCGAGGTGCACCCCGTGCACGAGCAGTGGAAGACCTACGTCCCCACGCCCAAGCCCGCGATCACAGTCGGTGAGCTCATTCCCATCATGCCGGTCAACAGGAGGTCGGGCGTTGTCCCTGCACATCAGTGATGCGGTCATCTGGCAGGAGAGCGCGGGCGGGATCTCGCTCTACCACACCGAGTCCGGTGACTTCCGGACCCTGAACGCGACCGCCGCCCAGATCTGGGCCCTGGTGGAGAGCGCCGGCGAGCGGGAGGAGGTCGTCGAGCGGCTGTCCCTGCTGTTCGCCGGTCACAACGCCGCGCTGGGGCAGCGCATCCGCACCGAGGTGGACTCGTTCATCAGCTCGATGGTCGAGGCCGGTCTGCTCCAGGAGACCGGAGCCGCGCCGGCCGCGCGGCCGTGACGCGGGCGGTCGTCCTCGGCGGGGGTTTCGCGGGCATCCTGGTGGCCAAGGTGCTCTCCGAGCACGTGGACGAGGTCACCGTGGTCGAGGGCGGCCGCTATCCGGCGGGCCCGGGCGTCCGCTCGGGGCTGCCGCAGGCCTTCCACAGCCATGTGCTGGTGACCGCGGGCGCCCAGGCCCTGGACGCGGTGCTGCCGGGCACCCTGGAGGCGCTCCTCGCCGCGGGCGCGCACCGGCGCGGGCTCCCGGGCGACGCGCTGATCCTGACCGCGGGAGGCTGGTTCCGCCGCCACGACACCGGCGCCTTCCTGGTCTCGTGCAGCCGCTGGCTCATGGACCACGTCATCCGGAGCCGGGCCCTGGCCGGCGGCGCGGTGTCGGTGCGCGAGCGCACCCGTGCGCTGCGCCTCGTCGGGGACGCCTCGCGGGTGACCGGAGTCGTGGTCGGCCGGGAGGACGGCTCCGGCGAGACCCTGCGGGCCGACCTCGTGGTGGACACGACGGGCCGGCGCTCGCGGGCGGGCGAGTGGCTGGCCGCGCTCGGTGGGACCGGCGTCGAGGAGGAGACCGTCGACCCGGGGCTCGCGTACTCCACGCGGATCTACCGGGCTCCCGCGGACCTCACCGCCGACCTCCCGGCGATCATGGTGCACCCGCGCCCGGCGGACGGCGGGCCCGGGTACGGCGCGACGCTGTTCCCCATCGAAGGTGGCCGGTGGACCGTCACCCTGACCGGCACCCGCGCCGCACCGCCGCCCACCGACGAACGCGGATTCACCGACGGCGCCCGGGCGCTCGGCTCGCCGATCGTGGCGGAGCTGACGGCCGCCGCCGAACCCCTCGGCGGAGTCCGGCCGTTCCGGGCCACCGCCAACCGCAGGAGGTACTTCGAACGGGGCCCCCGGCCCGACGGCTTCCTGGTCCTCGGCGACGCCCTGGCGGCGATGAACCCGGTCTACTCGCACGGGATGTCGATCGCCCTGCTCAGCGCCGTGCGCCTGGGCCGCGAGCTGGCGCGGCGCGGCGCCGACCCGTCCGTCCTGCCCGAACTCCAGGTCGCCATGGCCGAGGTGGCCGAGCGGGCGTGGCGGATGGCGACCGACCAGGACCGGCCGCGGGCCGAATCCGCCCCCGGGCCCCGGGCGAGGGCCGGGATGTCCCGGGCCGTGCTCGGCAACCCGGCGCTGATGACGGCGCTCTTCCGGGCCCAGACGCTGGTCCCCTCCCCCCGGGGCGTCAACCCGCCCCTCCTGCACGGGCCGTCCGCCGACCCGAACCCTCCGCGCGACACCGACGAGGCGGTCGCGCAGTACCCGGGGCTCTCCCAGTGGTGGCTCTCCGGGCGCCCACGCCAGCCAGCTACCCCGGGGGTGAGCCGTGACGGCTGAATCCGTTGAATCCGTACCGCTGATCCCGCACTCCGTCCTGTTCGGCAACCCCTCGCACCTGCTGCCGCGGATCTCACCGGACGGGACCAGGCTGCTGTTCCTCGCCCCGGACGACGGTGTGATGAACGTCTGGACGGCCCCGGTGGACCGTCCGGACGAGGCGACCGTGCTGACCCGGGACCGCGGGCGCGGCATCCGGACCTACGGGCTCTGCCACGACGACCGCACGCTGTTCCACCTGCGGGACGAGAACGGCGACGAGAGCTGGCGGCTGTACCTCCTCGACCTCGTCACCGGCGAGGAACGCTGTGCCACCCCCTTCGAGGGCGTCCAGGCGCGGGTGCTGGCCCACAACCGGTGGCATCCGACCACGATGCTGATCGGACTGAACAAGGACCGGCCCGACCTGCACGACGTCTACCGGCTGGACCTGGTGACGGCGCGGCTCACCAAGGTCGCGGAGAACCCCGGGTACCTGAGCTGGATCGTGGACACCGACCTGCGGGTGCGCGGCGGCTCGGCGATGAAGCCCGACGGCGGCGCGGCCCTGTACCTGGACCCGCCGGACGGTCCGGACGGTGCCGAGCCCTGGCTCGACGTGCCCTACGAGGACGTCATGGGCACGCGGGTCCTCGGCTTCGCGCGGGACGGCGCCACCTGCTACCTGCTGTCCTCCATCGGGGCCAACAGCAGCCGACTGTTCGCCGTCGACCTCGCGACCGGGCGGCGCACCGTGCTCGCCGAGGATCCCGTCCACGACGTCAAGCAGGTCGAGCCGGACCCGCTCCGGCACACCCCGCAGGCGGTGCTGTTCGCCAAGGACCGCGACACGTGGGTGTACCTCGACGAGGAGTTCGGCAAGGACCTCGGCCGGATCCGCGGCGAACTCGCGCTCCAGGGGATCGACGGCGAGGTCTACGTCGACCGCGGCGACCGCTCCGACCGGCTGTGGACGGTCTCGGTGGTGACCGGCGCCGGTCCGGTCCTCTACTACCTCCACGACCGCGCGGACGGCCGACTGCGCTACCTCTTCAGCCACCAGCCGGAGCTCGAGCGGTACCGGCTCGCCCGGATGGAACCCTTCGCGTTCACCGCGCGCGACGGGGTCGCCGTGCACGGCTACGTGACCTGGCCGCCGGGCGCCGAACGCCGGAACCTGCCGGCGGTGGTGAACGTGCACGGCGGGCCCTGGGCCCGGCACACCTTCGCCTTCGACGAGGAGGCGCAGCTGCTGGCCAACCGCGGCTACGCGTGCGTCCAGGTCAACTACCGGGGCTCGACGGGCTACGGCAAGCGGTTCCGGAACCTGGGCGCCAAGCAGTGGGGCGCCGCGATGCACACCGACCTGCTCGACGCGGTCGACCACCTGGTCGCGGACGGCGGCATCGACGCCTCCCGGGTCGCGATCATGGGCTGTTCGTACGGCGGGTACGCGGCGCTCGTCGGCGCGGCCTTCACCCCCTCCGTCTTCACCTGCGCGATAGCGCTGTGCGCGCCGTCGAACCTGCTGACGATGCTGGCGGCCGGGGCGCCGTACCGGACCCCGCTACGGGCGTTCATGACCGCCAACGTCGGGGACCCGGAGACCGAGCGCGACATGCTGTGGGCGCGGTCGCCGCTGTCGCGGGTCGACGACATCGCGGTCCCCGTCCTGGTGGCCCAGGGGGCCAACGACGTCCGGGTGCCCCGGGAGGAGGCGGAGCAGATCGTCGCGGCGCTGGCCGCCAAGGGGCTGCCGCACGAGTACCTGCTGTTCCCCGACGAGGGCCACGGGCTGGCCAGGCCCGGCAACCGCGAGACCTACTACGCGGCGGTGGAACGCTTCCTCGCCGAGCACCTGGCGTGACGGGCCGGCTGGTTCGTCCAGCCGGCCCGCTCCGCCACACTGCTCCGCCGCACCGCTCCACCCGGCCGCTCCCGGCCGGCCGGACGGCCGGCCCCGGTCAGTCCGGGGCCGCGACCAGGATCCGGACCGGCGTGGCCGCCAACCGCCGGGTGACGTCGAGGAGTCGGAAACCGCCGTCGGCGAGCAGCGCCCGGAACTCGTCCCGGCCGCGCTCCCGGCCCCCGGTGTAGACCAGCATCGCGATGTCGCTCATGACGACGCCGGCGGCCTCCTGGGCGTCCAGCCGGTCGGGCAGGACGGGCTCCACCACCAGCAGGCGTCCGTCCGGGGCGATCGCCTTCCGGCAGTTGCGCAGCAGCGCGACGCAGCGCTCGTCGTCCCAGTCGTGCAGGATGCCCTTCACCAGCAGCACGTCGCCCCGCGGCACCGCCTGGAAGAAGTCGCCCGCTTCGATCGACCAGCGGTCCGGGGCGAGCCCGGCTCCCCGGAAGGTCTCGGCGGCGGCCGCCGACCCCTGGGCGCTGTCGAACAGGACCCCCCGGGCGTCGGGGGCGGCCCGGAGCACGGCCGCCAGCAGGGTGCCGTTCCCGCCGCCGATGTCGACCACGGTGCGGGCGCCCGTGAAGTCGTACGCCCGGGGCACCTCCCGGGCGGTCCACCCGGTGCCCTCGCCCATGGCGGCGTTGAAGAGGTCCGACAGTTCGGGGTCGTCGGCCAGGTGGTCGAACAGCGGTCGGCCGTGGGCCTGGTCGAAGGCCGCGCCGCCGGTCCGTACGCCCTCGGTCAGCGCGCCCCAGGCCCGCCACGTCACCGGGTCGCCCAGCAGCAGCACGCTGGCGCGGATCGACCGCGGGTGGCCGGCGCACAGCAGGCGGCCCGGCTCGGCCAGGGCGAAGCGGCCCGGCGCGGCCTCGTCGAGCAGTCCCAGCACCGTCAGGGCCCGGACCAGCCTGGTCAGCCCGTCCGGGTCGCAGTCGACCGCCCGGGCCAGCTCGCCTGCCGCCAGCGGCCCGTCAACGAGTGCCTCCGGCACCCCGAGCCGGACGGCCGCGTAGATGATCTGCGAGGTGGCATGGCCGAACGCCATCCGGGAGAGGTTCCCGGACACCTTCGGATCGATCACGTTGTCATTCCCTTCCCAGTGATACCGGCAGGTGGCGCACCCCGTGCAGGAACAGCTCCGGCGTCCAGTCCAGCTCGGCCGGGTCGACGGCCAGGGCCAGCCGGGGGAAGCGCTGCACCAGGGCGCCGACGGCGGCCCGGGCCTGGAGCCGGGCCAAGGCCGCGCCGAGGCAGAAGTGGATGCCGTGGCCGAACCCGAGGTGGCGGTTCGGACTGCGGGTGAGGTCGAAGGCGTCCGGCTCGGCGAAGACGGCCGGGTCCCGGTTGGCCGCCAGCAGTACGGGCACCACGGTGTCGCCGCGCGGGACGACCACCCCGCCGATCTCCACGTCGGTGAGCGCGTACACCGGCCGCGTGTGTCCCACCGGGCCGTTGAAGCGGATCACCTCCTCGATCGCGGAGTCCAGCAGCGCGGGCCGCTCCCGCAGCCGGGCCAACTGGTCGGGGTGGCGCAGCAGTTCCAGTACGGCGTTGCCGATCAGGTTGACCGTCGTCTCGTCGCCGGCGAGCAGCAGTTGGAACACCGTGGAGACCAGCTCGGCCCGGCTGATCCCCCCGCCGTCCTGCTCCGCGACGAGCCGGGAGAGCAGGTCCCCGCCCGGGCGGCGCCGCCGTTCGTCGATCCGCTCCTCGACGTACGCGATGAACTCGAATCCCGCGCGGCGCACCCGGACCGGGTCCCTGGTCCGGAGCATCTCGTCGCTCCACCGGCGCAGCGCGGCCAGGTCGTCGATCGGGAAGCCGACCAGTTCGGCGACGACCACGACCGGCAGCGGCAGGGCCAGTTCCGCGATCACGTCGACCACGTCCCCGGTGTCCCGGGCGGCGACCCGGGTTGCCGGCAGGAGCCCGTCCACGACCTGTTCGACGCGTCGCTGGACCGCCGCCACGGTGCGGGCGCCGAAGGCGGGGGCGATCAGGCGGCGCAGCCGGGTGTGGTCCGGGGGGTCGAGGTTGAAGACGTTGCGCCGCACCATCGCCAGCGGATCGAATTCCCACCGCCGGTGGGCTGCGGCCAACTCGGCGGGGAGCCGGGTGAGTTGACGGCCGAGATCCGGGTCGAGCAGGGCGCGCTGCACGTCCGCGTAGCGGGTCAGGTACCAGAACGCCCGGCCGCTCACCCGGTCCACCCGGCGGTGGACCGGCGCGATTTGGCGCATCCGGTGCAGGAGCGGGTACGGGTCGGCGCGGTGCTCCGGGGCGTTCGGATCCAGATCGAGGGCCCCGGTCACAGCGACCCGCGAGGGTTCCGGGGGGCCCGCAGCAGCGCCCGCAGCAGGTTCGGCAGGTGCAGGCGCGTCCCCGACTCCTCGTGCGAGGCGCGGACGAGCCCACGGCCCAGCAACTGGCCGACGCCGTCGACGAGGTCGTTCCGCGGGAGGTCCAGGGCCGCGGCGGCCTCGGGTACGGTCGGCGCCCGGTCGCAGCGCGCCAGCTCCAGCAGGATCGCGCGGTGGGCGGCGTCCAGACGGTCGACCTCGCCCCCGAGCAGGCAGCCGATCGTCCTGGGAGCACCGGCGGACCGGGCCGGGACCGGAAGGTCGAGCAAGCTCGGCAGGGGCTCCTCCGCCAGGTGGCGCAGGCCCAGCACCCCGAACCGGCCGGCCGCGGCCTCCAAGGCGACCGGCAGGCCGTCCAGCCGTCGGCAGACCCGGGCCAGCGCGTCCGCGTCGGCGCGGCCGGGCACGAACCCCGGCCGGACCTCCGAGAGCCGGTCCAGCAACAGCCGCACCGACGGCACGCCGGCCAGCGCGTCCGGTGACCCCGTCGCGTCCCGCTCCGCCCCCGGCACGGCCAGCGGCGGGAGCACCGTTGCCTGGACGCCCGCGACCTGCCAGGGCGTCCGGGAGGTGCTGACCACCCGGATGCCGGGGCAGTACGCCAGCAGCTCCTCCACCCCGGCCGGGGGCCCGGTGTCGGCGACTCCGTCGAGCACCAGCAGCGCCTCGTGGCGGCCGATCAGCCGGCAGACCGCGGAGACGTCCGCCGCCCCCGAATCGACCAGCAGACGCAGCGACTTCGTCAACGGGCCGAACGCCGTGCCGCCGGCGCCGTGAGGCTGTGGGCCCGTCCCGATCCACAGCACCGGCCAGCCGCGGCGCGAGCCGAGCCGGGCGGCCAGCTCGGCGGCCACCCTCGACTTACCCACGCCGGGGAGCCCGGAGACGGAGACCACGCGGCGATGGCCCGACTCCAGGGCCTGCGCCATCGCCCGCACCTCGGTGTCGCGCCCCAGCAGGGCGTTGACGGCCCGAGGTGCGGCGAGGCCGGGGTCGGTTCCGTCCGGCTCTCCGCAGCGGCCGCCCGAACCCGAGCTGATGAAGAGGTCGCGCGCCAGGCCGTTCAGCCGCAGGGCGTCCGCGAGCAGGCGGACGGTCTGCATCCGCGCGTGGGCCCGGCCCGATTCGAGGTCCCGGATCGTTCGGGGGCTGATGGTCGACAGGTCGGCGAGCGTCCGCTGGGTGAGTCCGGCTTGGACCCGCTTGTGGCGGAGCAGTTCGGGGAACGGCGCTTCGGTGTCGGTACTGTGCACCATGGGCCAGGACGGTAGGCGAGGCCCGTTCCGTGCGCGTCTCCGGTGCGTCGCCGGCCCGTCTGCGCCGCGTCGCCGATCCGTCTGTGCTGCGTCTGCGGTGCGTCTCCGCGGGCCGTCACCCCGAGTTCGGCGCCAGCTGGGCCCGCCGGTCCAGCAGCTCCAGGGAGATGCCCAGCAGCGCGGCGGCCAGCGGGTCGGAGGAGTCCATGACGGCGTGGTCCGACAGCCGGGCCACCAGCTCGCCCAGCCGCGGCGCGGCGTCCACCGTCCGCTCGCCGCGCCGGAGCAGGGCGAGGCTCAGGGCGGCCTGGGTGGCGAGCAGGCCCAGCAGCTCGATGTCGTCGAGTTCGCGGCTGGGGTCGTTCGTCGGCCGGACGTGGCGGTCCAGCACCTCGATCACGCCGATGCACTCGCCGTCCGCGATCAGCGGGGCGGCCAGGATGCTGGTGGGGACGTACCCGGTGGAAGCCGCGGCGTCGTGGGCGAACCGGTCGCTGTCGGCCACGTTGTCGGTGATCAGCGGCTGGCCGCTGGCCGCCACCCAGCCCGCGATGCCGGTGCCGGGCTCGAAGCGCTTGCCGACCAGGCCCTGTTCGCCCTCGCCCGCGACCGCCGCGAAGACCAGCTCACCGGTGTCGGGGCTCACCATGAAGACCGAGGACGCGGCGGCGCCGTAGACGTAACGGGCCACCGACACGACCGACTGCAGCAGTTGACGTTCGGTCGCCCCGCTGACGGGATCGGGTGGCAAGGGCTTCATCTGATACCTCCGTGGATACCTCCGGCTTTAGCCGGGGAAGGAAACGGACTTCCCGCGCAGCGGGTCAGGGGCAGCCGAATCGCCGTCAAGGCGGCGTGGTGGGAGCAGAGTTACTTGTCACATACTCACAATCCGGGGTGGTACGGTGTGAGTTATGCAGGCCACTCGCGTGAAGCGGGCATTCAAGTACCGCTTTTACCCGACCGACGCGCAGGCAGCTGAGCTGTTGCGCACGTTCGGGTGCGTGCGGAAGGTCTACAACATGGCGCTCGCGGCGCGTACGGAAGCGTGGGCGTTGCACCAGGAGCGCATCACCTACAACCAGACCTCGGCGATGCTGACGGCCTGGAAGAAGACCGAGGCACTGGCCTTCCTGACCGAGGTGTCCAGCGTCCCGATGCAGCAGTGCCTGCGGCACTTGCAGTGGGCGTTCACCAACTTCTTCGCCAAGCGCGCCAAGTACCCGCGCTTCAAGTCCAAGCACAAGTCGCGCGCTTCGGCCGAGTACACCAGCTCGGCATTCCGCTTCCGTGACGGCGAGCTGACCTTGGCGAAGATGGCTGAGCCGCTGGCTATCGTCTGGTCGCGCCCGCTGCCCGAAGGTGCGGTACCGTCCACGGTGACCGTCAGCCACGACGCAGCGGGTCGCTGGTTCGTCTCGATGTTGTGCGACGACCGGCCGACCATGCCCGAGCCGGTGAATGTGGCGGTCGGGATCGATGTCGGTATCACCAGCCTGGTGACGCTCTCCACCGGCGAGAAGATCGCCAACCCGAGGCATGAGCGCAAGGACCGGGAACACCTCGTCAAGGCTCAGCGGGAGCTGTCTCGTAAGGCCAAGGGAAGCAACAACCGAGCGAAGGCCCGCATCAAGGTCGCGAAGATCCATGCCCGGATCACCGACCGGCGCAGTGACTTCCTGCACAAGCTCACCACTCGACTCGTGCGCGAAAACCAAACGCTCGTGATCGAGGACCTGACCGTGCGCAACATGGTCGGGAACCACACGCTCGCCCGAGCCATCTCGGACGCGAGCTGGACCGAGATGCGGTCCATGCTGGAGTACAAGGCCGACTGGTACGGGCGGGATCTGGTGGTCGTGGACCGCTGGTTCCCCTCGTCTAAGCTGTGCTCGGCCTGCGGCAGCCTGCGAAGGAAGATGCCGCTCAACGTCCGCGAGTGGACGTGCGACTGCGGGGCGACTCACGACCGGGACGTGAACGCAGCTATCAACATCCTGGCCGCCGGGCTGGCGGTTACAGCCTGTGGAGACGGTGTAAGACCTCAACGGAGCACTCCGGGCGGGCGGTCGTCGGTGAAGCAGGAAGTCGTCCCACCGCCGCGCTCACGCGCAGCGGCTCAGCCGCGAGGCTGAGGGGAATCCCCGTCCCTTTAGGACGGGGAGGAAGTCAATCTCCGCCTCCTGGGGCCGATAGGTTTGCGGCGCAGTGGTACAGCACGGTCTTGAGTTGGAACGGCGTGAGCCAGGGGTGTTTGCTCAGTACGAGGGCCGCGATCCCGGCGATGTGCGGCGCGGCGAAGCTGTTGCCGGTACTGCGGACGGTGCCGCCGCCCGGCCGTGCCACCGGGACGCGCACCCCTCGGGCGCGGAACTCCACCGGCGGCGCGGAGTTGTAGTAGAACCGCATGCTGTCCGGCTCGGCATGGCTGGCGACCGAGATCACCGAGGCGAAGTTCCACGGGAAGCTCTCGATCGGCAGGTTGTGCGCCGCCGCCACGATCGTCGTGCGGCGGAAGTAGGCGCGGTCGCACAGTTCGCTGAGTCGGCCGCGGAACTCCAGCCTGCTCGTCGACAGGCTCATGCTGATCACGTCGAACCCCTCCTCGATCGCGAAGGCGAGCCCGGCGACCAGCGCGGCGGCGCTGCCGGACCTCCCGTCGCCGAGGACCTTCAGCGAACTGAGCGAGACCCGCGGCGCGATCGCGCGGATGATCCCCGCGCACGCGGTGCCGTGCCCGGCGTCGTCGTTCGGCTCGCACTCGGCCACCCGCGGCGCCCGGCCCTCGGCCGTCACCACCTGCCACGCCCGCTCGACCGACCCGACCAGCGGATGGGTGGCGTCCACTCCGCTGTCCAGCACGCAGACCCGGACGCCCTCACCGCTCGCGCCCGCCCAGGCCCACCGGGAGTCGATCCCGTCGAACAGGCTGGTCGGCAGGGGCTCGCCGAGGTCACCGTCGGACGGCATGCTCCAGGCGGGCATGCCGGAGAAGTGCCGCGGCCGTTCACGCCGCCAGGGCGCGCCGTTCACATCCATGCCCGCACCGTTTCCAGAGGTTGGGTCGCACCGACGGCGGTGTAACTGTCGACGGCCGCCACGGCCATGGCGCGGGCCCCGGCGTCGTCGCCGAGCAGCCGGGCCGCGCGGGCCAGGTCGAAGCAGACCTCGCCGCGCAGGCACGGGTCGTCGACGCCGTCGAGCAGGGCCGGGACCTCGGCGAGCAGCGGATCGGCGCGGCCGCGCCCGGCGGCGATCAGCACCGCCGCCGAGAGGCACAGGATCCGCCCCCGGACGTCCATCTCCTCGCGCCGGTCGAGGAGTTCGGCGATCCGATCGCCGGCCTCGTCCAGGCGGCCCCGCCGGGCGCACTCACGGGCCGCCTGCACCCGCATGCCCAGTGGGACCGACACGTAGCCGGCCGCCTCCAGGGCCTCGGCCGCGTGGCGGAAGTGCCGTTCGGCCCGGGCGTGGTCACCGCGCAGCGAACAGGCCAGCCCGGTCACCTGGTCGACCAGGACGCCTCCCATGGTCAGCCGGAGCTGGTCGACGACGGACCCGGCCTCGGCCAGCGCCACGCGGGCGCCGGCGTCGTCGCCGGTCAGCGCCAGGCAACGGGCCCGCGCGGCCAGCGCGGGCAGGAGCAGGAACCGGTCGGCGGCGAAGCGCTCCACGAGCTCGGCGCAGCCCGCCAGTTTGCTGGGCACCGGGGTCGGCGACCACTGCCGGACCTCGCACAGGGCGACCAGGAGCCGGTCCTCCTCGTACGCGTCACCGGCGGCCCGGGCGTGCTCCAGCGCGGCGCTCGCCGCCTTCTCGGCGGCCCCGAACCGGCCGCGTGCCAGGTGGAGCAGCATCCGCAGTTGCTCGAACCGGCACCAGGCGAACCGGTCGGCTGTGTCGCCGGGGGCGTCCGTGGCGTCGGGGTCGTTCGTGCCGTCGGTGTCGCCGGGGGCACCTGTGTCGCCTGTGTAGCCGTCGAGTTCGGCCCGCAGCTCCTCGACGGCCACCTCGGTGACCGTGCCCAGGCGCGCCGCCAGCAGGGAACGCTGCACCAGGTAGAGCCGTCGCCCGGGGTCGTCGGGACCGTGCCGCAGGCCGTCCGCGACCACCTCCACCGCGCGCCCGGAGTGCCCCGCGAGCATCAGGGCGTCGCTGAGACGGATCGCCGCGACCTGCCGCCACCGGCCCGGCCCCCGTCCCGCCAGCACCAGCGCGCGCTCCAGCAGTTCGATCGCGCTCGGCAGGTCACGCTGCCGCAGCGCCGCCGTCCCCTCGGCGAGCAGCGCCTCGGCCGCCCGCCGGGCCAGTTGCGGCAGCTCCGAGTCGTCCGGGCGCAGCCCGCCGAGCAGGTGTGCGGCGGCCTCGAAGTGGAAGCCGGGGCTGAAGCCGCGCTCGGCCAGGCGCCGGTGCCACGCGATGCGCTGCTGCTTCTCCAGCCGTCCGTACGCCACTTCGTGGACCGGCTGCTGGATGAAGCGGTAGCCGCCCTCGTCCGCGGTGGCGCGGAACAGCTGCTGCCGCGCCAGTGCGTCGGCGGTCGCGGCCGGCGCCGTCTCGTCCGGCGTCGTCCCCTCCGGTACCGTTCCCTCCAGCGCCGTCTCGTCCAGCAGGGCGAGTTGCTCCAGGGTGAACGTGGGACCGATCACCGCGGCCGCGCCCAGCAGCCGCCGGGCGGGCGGTGGGAGCCGGTCGATCATCGCGCCCACCATGGCGGTGATGGTCGGCGGCACCTCGTCCACCGTCCGGCCGGTGCCCAGCCACTCCACCATCAGCCGGATGAACCGCGGATTGCCCGCGCTGTACAGGGCGACCCGGTCGGCCAGGCCGAGGTCGTGCGGCTGCACCTCACCGGGGCCGCGGCCCGAGGCCAGCGAGGCCACCAGCCGGGCGCTGTCGGCCGGGTCCAGCGCGCCGAGGTCGATCACCTCGTCGCCGTCGAGCCGGGGCCCGTCCGGCCCGTCGAACTCCGGCCGGGCCACGCAGAGCGTCAGCAGCGGGATGTCCCGCAGGGCGCCGGTCAGTTCGGCGATGAACTGCAGGAACGAGGGCCCCGCCCACTCCAGGTCGTCCCACACCACGACGAGCGGGCGGGTGGCCGCGGCGGCGGCGAGCAGCTCGCGCGCGGCCCAGGACACCTCCTCCACCCCCGGGCCCGGTCCGGCGGTGGCGGGGCGGGCGGGCGAGGTCTCGCGCAGGCCGGCGAGCACCCCGGCGACGCGCTGGTCGGTCCGCAGCAACTCGGCGCAGGCGGGTACCTGTCGCTCCAACCCGTCCAGGACGTCGACGAGGGCCGCGTACGTGCCCTTCGCCCCGTAGGACGGACAGTTGCCGAACACGGCGACCGGCCCGGCTCCGGCCGCGACGAGCCCCTCGACGGTCTCCCTGACCAGGCGCGTCTTGCCGATGCCGGCCGGCCCCAGCACCGACACCACCGCCGGTCTCCGGTCCCCGGCCACCCGGTGGTAGATCCGGCGCAGCCGACGGCGTTCGGTGCGGCGGTCCACCATGCGCGGCTCGTCGCCGATCCCGTCGACGGCGGCCTCGCCGGTCACGCACAGCGCGGCGACGGGTTCGGCCTTGCCCTTCAGCGTCAACGGCGGTACCGGGTCCATCGCGTAGTGCGGGCCCGCCAGTTGGGCGACGGTCTCGTTGACGATGATCTCGCCGGCGACCGCCGAGGACTGCAGGCGCGCGGCGAGGTTGACCACGTCGCCGACGATCCGCAGGCCGGCCCGGGCCGAGCGCGTCACCAGGGCCTCACCGGCGGCGATTCCGCAGTGGATCTCCACCGGTACGACGTCGGCGGCCGGTGCGCGCAGCCGGCCGACCCCGGTGCGGATCAGCACGGCCGTGCGCAGCGCCCGCAGCGCGTCGTCCTCCCGCGAGGTGTCCGCGCCGAAGACCGCCATGACGGCGTCGCCGATGAACTTCTCCACCGTTCCGCCGTGTTCCTCCACCGTGGTGCAGCAGATCTCGTAGTACTGCTCGAGGAGCTGCTGCAACGGCTCCGGATCGACGTGCTCGGCGAGCCGGGTCCAGCCGACGAGGTCGAGGAAGAGCACGACCACCAACCTGCGACTCATGCGTGGTCCTCCGCCAGGGCTCGGTCGTGGTGCGAGGTCGGCGATGCGGGTCGATGCGGGTCGTGGACAGGGGATCGTCGTGGACGGGGGTCAGAGCAGCTTCAGGTCGTGGGCCCACACCTCGGCGTCCGGCTCGGCCTCCGCCAGGGCGAGCCGGCGTTGGACCGATGCGACGACGGCCGTCTCCTCCTCGGTCAGTCCGGCCAGCACCTCGCGCTGCGCGGCGCTCAACTGGTCGACCGGGAGCCCCGCTTCGCGCAGGCTGGTCAGCGGATCGAACATGGCACCCATCCCCTTCACACATCCCTTTCACGAGGGCCGCACGGCGGCGGCCAGATGCCGATCGGCAGCAGTCGGTGGACGTAGCAGTAGGCCACCAGCTCCGCCCGGTTGCGGCAGTTGAACCGCCCGAGCAGGACGCTGATCTCCTCACCCACGGTGTGCCTGCTCAGCCGCAGCTCGCGGGCCACGCGGTCGGTTGTGTGCCCCCGCGCCAGCATGGCCACCAGCAGCAGGTCCCGGGCGGAGACCTCGACACCCTGTATCGCCGTCATCGGTGCGGTCTCCTCACGACGTCCGTAGGAACAACTCGCGGACCATCACGGCGGCCATGAACGAGACGCCGTGCCAACGCGCCCTGCGTTCGAACCAGAGCCAGTCGCCGTCCGGATTGGCCTCCAGGAACACCGGCTCCCCGGTGTCGGGGACGAGCAGGTCGAACGCCCCGTAGCGCAGGTTCCACGCGGCGCACAGGGCGCGCACCGCGTCGGCGGCGGCCGGCGGGCACGAGACCCGGCGCACCGTGACGCTGCCGGGGTCCGTCATCAGGCTCGACGGATCCGGCTTGTCGACCTCGAAAGCGCAGATCCCGCCGCCGAGGTGGTACACCCGCAGCTCCCGGGCGCCGCCCAGGTACTCCTGGACGACGACCGGATGACCGACGTCCGGATGACCGACGAGCGGATCGTCGGCGACCGGATGACTCCCCGGCACCGGGTCCGGACCGATGACCGACGGCAGCCACCTCGACCAGTTCCGCCGATCCGGCTCGAACAACCGGAAGTCCTGGGTCTTGACGATCACACGCGGCGTGCCCAGCCCGCGCGTGCCCGTCGGGACGTGGTTGGTGACGACCGTGCGGGGAGTCCGCACGCCCAGCCGCCGGGCCTGCGCCAGCTGACCCGGCCCGACGAGGGTGCTGCCGGGCAGGGCGGTGGTCGCCGTCGACGCCACCTGCTGGAGGAACCCGGACCAGGCCGCCGCCTGCAGCGGCGTCACCGAGCCCGCCGGCTCGGCCTGCGCCACGAGCGCGCAGGCCGCCGCGTGACGGACCCAGACGACCGCCGGCCTGACCCGCTGACCGGCGACGTCCAGCAGGCCGGTGTCCACGTCGAGCGCCATGGGCGTCGAGTGGAGGTCGGCCTGCCGGATCAGTATCGTCGGCGTTTTCAGCGGCCCCGTCAATATCTCGCGCACGATCTCCAATTCGCGGCCGCCCGCGCAATTCACCAGCACCACGGCGGCCTTTCCGTCGTGGTTCCCCGCATGTCCTGAACGGCTCACGCCAGGAATGCTAGCCACTCGGCTCGGGCGCGCCGCGGCAGATCGGCGGCAGCTCCAAGGCAGCTTCCGCAGCGGCCGGTTGCGTGCGCTCCGATCGGCGTAGGGTCCACCGGGAACACCTCGGCCGACCCGCTCGAAAGAGATCGACAAGAGATCCGGAAGAGATCGAGCGCGATGTGAGGAATGCGAAGGGAGGGATCGTGGCGAATGCTGTGGTGCACGCCGAAGAACTGACCAAGCGTTACCGGGGGAAAACGACACCGGCCGTCGACGGTATATCGTTCGACATCGCCGAGGGCGAGACCATCGGGCTGCTGGGCCCCAACGGTGCCGGAAAGACGACCCTGATGAAGATGATCTGCGGCGTCACCCCTCCCACCACCGGGAAGATCCGGGTCTTCGGCGCGGACCCGACCCGCGACCCGGTCGCCGCCAAGAGCGGCATCGGCGCGATGCACCAGTCCACCCCGTACGACGAGATGCTCTCGGCGCTGGACAACCTGCAGATCGCCGCCCGCTTCCGGGGCCTGTCCTGGCGCGCCGCCCGGCCCTGGGCGCTGGAGGTGGCCGAGTTCCTCGGTCTGAAGGACGCGCTCTCGCAGCTCGTCTTCCAGCTGTCCGGCGGCCAGCGCCAACGCCTGCAACTCGTACGGGCGTTGCTGACCATCCCGGCACTCCTGATCCTCGACGAGCCCTCCGCCGGGCTGGACGTGGCCGGCCGGCACCAGATCGAGCGCTTCGTGCGGTGGCTGCGCGAGGAGAACGGCATGACCGTGATCTGGACCAGCCACATCATCGAGGAGCTGGAGCGCAACGCCCAGCGCGTCCTGGTCGTCAACCGGGGCAAGGTCGTCCGCTTCGCCGAACCGAGCGAGCTCGTCCGGGAGTTCGGCGCCGCGCACGTGCTGGTGAAGGTGGACGACGCGGTCGGCGCGAAGGTCGTCAAGGAGTGGGCCGACGCGGCCGGGCTCACCGCCGCCGTCGACGACACCGAGGTGCGCATCGAGAACGCGCAGGTCCGGGACGTGCTGCCGCCACTGTCCAGACACTGCCAGGACTCCGGAGTGGCCGTCTCGGGAGTCTCCACCGTCACAGACTCACTGGAGCAGGTGTTCCTGCGCATGACCGGGAGCGAGGGCTGACACCGTGACCGTGCCCGTATTCGAGAACACCGCACCGGTCGCGACGAGGAGGACGGCCGACTTCACCGCGGTGTTCTACCGCGAGTACGCGCTCCTCGCCCGCAACCGGGTGAACCTCGTCCTCGGCCTGACCCCGATGCTCGTCTACCTGCTGCTGGTCAACACCTCGCTCGGCAACGTCGTCGGGGACATCACCTACCGCGGCGACCGGCTCCCGTTCTCGGTCTTCCTCCTGCCCATGGTGCTCGCGATGTCGGTGGTCAGCGCCTCCGGGACGACCGGCATGGCGATGTTCCAGGAGGAGATGAGCGGCGTGTCGACCCAGCTGTGGAGCTGGCCGCTGCGCCGGTCGCGCTTCCTGGCCGGCAAACTGCTCGCCGGGGTCACGCTGGTGCTGGCGCAGAGCCTGCTGGCCCTGGTCGTCGCCGCGATCCTCTTCGACTACCCGTTCGGCGTCGCTCAGTGGACCTGGCTGCTGGTGGCGCTGGTGCTGTCCTCGGTGGCCTTCAACGGGCTCTACCTGGCGGCGGCGATCCTGATCAGCGACTACCGCACCTTCATGGTGCTCACCAGCGTGTCCGTCCCGGTCCTGGTGTTCTCCGCCCCGTCGCTGTCCACCACGCAGCAGCTCCCCGTGGTGCTCCGCTGGATCTCCACGGTGAACCCGGTGACGTACTCGGTCAACGGGATGCGCGACGCCGCGATCTTCGGCTTCGGGAAGGCCTGGCCCGCACTGGTGGTGCTGGCCGCCGTCGCCCTCGTCGCCAACGCCGTCGCCGGCCGGGCGCTGCTGCGCCGTACCCAGAACCTCTGACCCGCAGGGAGTCCCATCACCGTGCAGAACGACGACGCAGCCGCCGCCATCGCGCGGACCGACGACCCGTCCCCGTACTGGGCGGCCTCGCAGCAGGACCGGGCGGTACTCAGGCTGCCGGGGACGAACCGGGCCCGGCCTCCGGAGGCCACGTGGGAGATGGCACGCCGGGCGGCGGAGCAGGTGGGCGTCACCCGGATCGCCGACATCACCCGGCTCGACACCATCGGCATCCCGACCTTCCAGGCCATCCGGCCGCTGTCCCGCACCCTCGCCGTGTCCCAGGGCAAAGGGGTGACGGCCGAGCTGGCTCGGCTGTCGGCGGTGATGGAGTCCGTCGAGACCTGGCACGTCGAGCAGCCCGTGGACTCCGTCCTGACGGCCGCTCCCCGTGACGTCGGCAGGGAACTGGGCTACGACGTCGCCGCGCTGGCGCCCTCGGACCCGAGCGTGCTGCACGACGGCCTGCCCCTGGAGTGGACGGCGGCCAGATCGCTGGTCGACGGCGTGCCCACCCTCGTCCCCGTGGACGTCGTGCGGCTCACCCTGGTGGAGCACGCGGGCTGGAACCCGCCCGCCTTCTTCGAGTCGACCAACGGCCTGGCCAGCGGGAACACCCTGGTGGAGGCAGCGCTCCACGCGCTCTGCGAGGTGATCGAGCGGGACGCGATGACGGCGGCCGTGAAGGCGGGCGGCGAGTTGGGCGTGCGCGTCGACCCGAGGACGTCCGGGTCGGCGGTGGCCGAGGAACTGTGCACGCTGATCGAACGCGCCGGCGTCACCCTGGAGGTCCGCCTGGTGCCGTCGCCCACCGGCCTGCCCTGCTTCCTCTCCTGGGTGGCCTGCCACGACTACCCGGCCGCGATGTTCGGCTTCGGCTGCCACGTCAACCCCTCGATCGCGCTGACCCGCGCCGTCACCGAAGCGGCGCAGGCCCGGCTCGCGTACATCTCCGGAGCCAGGGACGACCTCCAGGACGACTTCGACCAGGTGGACGTCGGCCGGCTGAGCCGCGACCGGGGCCCGGCCGCCGACCTCGGCGACCTGATCGACCAGCCCGTGGAGCGCGACGGCCTGGTCGACGACCTCCGGTACGTCGTCCAGCGGGCGGCCGAAGCCTTCTCCAACCCGCCCCTCCTGGTCGACCTGACCCGGGAGGAGATCGGGGTCCCCGTCGTCAAGGTCGTGGCGCCCGGAAGCCGCGTCTGTCCGGAGGTGTTGTAGTGAGCGCATCCAGGGTGGTGGTCTACACCGGGCCGACGCTGTCTGCGGCCGAGGTCCACGCGGTGCTCCCGGACGCCGAGGTGCGCCCGCCCGCCGGGCGCGGCGACCTCCTCGCGGACCACTGGAGCCCGGGCGACGTCGCCGTCATCATCGACGGCTACTTCCGCGAACGCCGGTCCGTCGGCCACAAGGAGATCCTCCAGGTGATCACCGAGGGCGCCCACGTCCTCGGCGCCGCGAGCATGGGCGCGCTGCGGGCCGCCGAACTTGCCCCGTGCGGCATGCGGGGCATCGGCACCGTCTACGAGATGTACGCCTCCGGCGAGATCGACGGGGACGACGAGGTGGGCGTCCTGCACGGGCCCGCCGCGGTCGGGTACCCGGCGCAGACCGTGGCGCTGGTGAACCTCCGCCACGGCTGCCGGGAGGGCGCCGAGACGGACCTCGTTCCCGAGGCGGCCGGGCGGCGGATCGTGGCGGCCGCCAAGGCCCTGCCGTTCACCCACCGGGGCTGGAAGGACCTCGAACGGGCTGTGGGGGAGGAGGACCACGACGCGCTGTGGACGCTGGAGGAGATGATCGGCTCGGGCGTCTGGGACCTCAAACGCAATGACGCGGTGTCGGCACTGCGCGCCATCCGCAGCGGTGGCACCACGGCACCCGGCCCGGCCGCCACGGAGGTGCCCGTCACCGGGATCAGCCGCACCCAGGCCCTGGCCCGCCGGACCCGGCGCGAGCACGCCCCCGGCCGGTGGATGTCCGACCTCGACGTCCTGGACGCGGTCCGGCTGTTCGAGGACGACTACCCGGGGCTGCACGAGGAGGTCCTCAGCGCTCTGCTCGACGACCTCGCCCACGCCGAGGGCACGACCACCGAGGCCTACGCGCGGGCCCGGCTGGGACTCGACGACCACGCGCCGCTGCCACCGGCGCTCACCCGCTGGTTCACGGAATCGGAAGCGGACGGGCTCACCGCCGCGGACCGGAACCGGCTCCTCATGGTGCGGGTCTGGCCGGTGTGGCAGTCGGTCGACTGGCGGCCGACGGCCCTGGCCCGGCTGCGCGCGGACGAACGCTGGGACGAATGGTGCGACCTGGTCGCCCGCGCGGACGCGGCCGCCGAGGAGGCCCGCCACCGCCTCGTCGTCCCGCCGCCGGCGATGTGCGCCAGGCTCTTCCTGCGCCACTGGCGCCGGCCCGGCACCTCGCCGGAGGTCGAAACGGCCCGCCGGGGCTTCTCCGGCCCGGACGAACTCGGCCACGCGGTCCGGCGGTTCTTCGCGTACGACGTCCGCCGCGCCCGGGAGAAGGCCGCCACGCGCTGAACGGGCGCTCGTCCGGGCCCGTCGGACAACCGGTCCGGCTCCACGAGCGTTGCGGAAGCCGGACCGGCGAACCGGGAGATCTCCGGGTCCGCCGGACCGGCCCCCGTCACGCGTGTCACACACGGCTCCGGTTGCGCGTCACCGCTCGTAGACCATCTCGGGGAAGCTCGGCGACGGGCCGTCCAGGAGATGGTCGTCGTGGCCGCGCAGCCAGCGGTCGAGGAACGACGCGACGTAGCTGCGGGTGGCCAGCTCGGCGCGGTCGGGCCGGACGTCGCCGACGTCCTCGGCCAGCCTCTCCGGGCTGATCGCGCCCTGCCGGGCCAGCTGGGGCAGCAGGGACTGGGCGTCGGTGTAGGAGCCATGGCGGGAGCCGGTGAGGGTCACGTCGGCGTGCCAGCCGGTGCTGTGCTGCCACAGGGCGTCCCAGCCGGGCTGCCGGTGGTAGCTGCCGGAGTCGGACTCCTGGGTGCCCATGAGCAGGAAGGGCCGGGTCAGGCCGTCCTCGGCGACGGTGGTCAGGGGAGGGTGGACCCCGGTGCCGAAGTGCAGCTGGCCGTCGAGGTTGACGCCGGCCTTGAGGCGCGGATCGTCGTGCATGGTCTGCAGGGCCGTGGAGCCGCCCCCGGAGTGGCCGACCATGCCGATCCGGTCGAGGTCGAGGGAGGCGGCGAGGCCGGCCGGCAGCTGCGCGTCGTGGCGCAGCCCGGCGAGTTGGTCCAGGACGAAGCGGGTGTCGTCGACCCGGGTCTGCAGCATCTTGCGCAGGAGGGCGTCCATGTCGAGGCCGGGCTGGGCAAACAGCGCGGGGAGGACGGAGGCGGCGAGGTCCCCGTCGGGGAATGCGACCTCGGAGGCGTCGTAGGTGTGGTCGACGGTGACGACGACGTAGCCGCGCGAGGCGAGGTCCTCCACCAGGGCGGTGCCCCAGGTGCGCGGGTCGCCGAAGCCCGCCGAGTACAGCACGACGGGTCGTTTGCCGCCGGGCAGGGCGGGCGCGTCGGTGCGGGCGTGAGTGCGGATGCCTGCCCAGTCGGTGCGGCCGGGCTCGAAGTGGTTCTGGCTCTGGGTGACGCCGTCGGCGCTGCCGAAGTGGTCGGCTGCGGCGGGGAGCATGTACGGCGCGCGGTCGTTGCCGGTGGCGGGCCGGGTGGTCGGGTACCAGAAGCTGATCATCAGCTTGCGGTGCTGCCCGGGCTTCCACGGGTCGTCCCGGCGGTCGTCGGTGAGCTGCAGGGACGTCGTGCCGACCGGGTACGGCCCGGTGGGCTGCGGCAGCCAGGCCCTGGCCTGCTGCTCGGTGCCCCGCCCCGGCGCCGCCACCGCGTCGCCCGGTGCGCCGACCACGCCCAACGTCGCCGTCGCCGCCAGCAGCACCGCCGCCACGGCCCGTCCTCGCCTGCTCATCGCCGTTCCCCCTCGTTCGCTTCCGTGTTCGCCTTCAACACGGGCGACGGTACGGGCAGGGAGGGGCTGAAACCGTCATACCGGGGTGCCAAGTCCCGCTGTAGTACCCCGGTATGACGGTGTCCGGCGCTACAGGTACATCGGAGTGCCGGCCGGGCAGGTGCATGACGGATGGTTCAGCCGTCGCTTCCGGTACCGCGGTCGGGTGCGGTCATGTCGCCCGTCGCGGGCGTGCCGTCGGCGATCCCGTAGCGCAGGTACACGGTGCCCTTCGGGCCGGCAGCCGGGGGCTGGAGGAGGGCGAGGCTGGTGGGCACGGCGCCGCTGTCGAACACCTTCTTCCCGACGCCGAGCACGATCGGGTGCAGCCAGAGGTCGAGGCGGTCGAAGAGCCTCTCGCGCAGGAGGGTCTGTACGAGGTTCAGGCTTCCGACGACCTTCACGTGCTCGTGCCGGTCACGGATCTCGCGCACCGCGGCGGCCAGGTCCGGGCCGAGCTGCGTGGATCCGGCCCAGGAGAGGTCGGGCCTGCCGCGGGAGGCCACGTACTTCGGGACGCGGTTGAAGAGGGTGGCGATCGCGTTGTCCTGGCCGCCTTCCTGGTGCGGCCAGTAGGCGCCGAAGATGTCGTACGTGCGTCGGCCGAGCAGGAGGGCGTCCGTGTCCTCGTACGCGGCGGCGACCTGCGCCCCGGCGACCTCGTCCACCAGGGGCGCCTGCCAGCCGCCGAACGGGAACCCCACCGGGTCCTCGTCGGGGCCGCCGGGCGCCTGCCCGACGAGGTCGAGGGTCGCGAACAGCTCGATGTGGATGAGGCCCATGGCGTACTCCCGTGAGTCGGTTGTCTCCGTCAAGGGATAGACCCGCGCGCGCCCGGAAACTCATCGCCACGACGGAACCGGCCTCGACCCGATCGGGCGGAACGACCACGAGGCCCTCCGCGCCGTGTGGCCGCCCCTTCGGGCATGGGACGGCCGCCGGGCCTGCGGGATGGCGAACCCTTCCACGCGGTGACCTGTGACGGGGCTGGGCGTCAACTGTCGAAGCCCAGGCCGAAGCGGTCGAGCGTGCGCAGCCACAGGTTGCGCCGCCCGGCGTCGGCGTCGGCGCGGGTGAGGGCCCATTGGGTGATGCCGATGCCGATCGAGCGGGCGGGCTCGGGTGGGAAGGGCAGCGGCTTGCGGCGGACCAGTTCCAGGGCGGTGCGCTCGGTGCGGGCGCCGTTCAGGAGGTCGAGCACGACCTCGGCGCCGAAGCGGGTGGCGCCGACGCCCAGGCCGGTGAATCCGGCGGCGTAGGCGACCCGGCCGTCGTGGGAGAGGTCGAAGAAGGCGCTGAACCGGGTACAGGTGTCGATCGCGCCGCCCCAGGCGTGGCTGAACCGCACACCCTCCAGCTGGGGGAAGGTCCGGAAGAAGTGCCGGGCGAGGGTGGCGAAGGTCTCCGGACGCTGGTCGCGTTCCGCCCGTACCCGGCTGCGGTACTGGTGGACGACGTCGTAGCCGCCGAACAGGATGCGGTTGTCGGCGGAGAGCCGGACGTAGTGGAAGTGGTTGGCGCTGTCGGCGAAGCCCTGGCGGTTGCGCCAGCCGACGGAGGCGAGCTGTTCCTCCGTCAGCGGCTCGGTCATCAGCGCGTAGTCGTAGACCGGCACGGTGTAGGGGCGGTGGCGGCGCAGCAGGGAGGGGAACGCGTTGGTGGCGAGCGCGACCCGGCGCGCGCCGATCCGGCCGTACGGCGTGCGGACGGTGATGCCGTGCGGGGAGGAGGTCAGGCCGGTTGCCCGGGTGTGCTCGTGGATCCGCACGCCCTGGTCGAGGCAGGCCCGCTTGAGGCCCCAGGCGAGGCGGGCGGGGTTGAGCATGGCGACGCCTTCTCGGTCCCAGAGGGCGCCGAGGAAGGTGGGGGAGTCGATCTCGGCGCGGGCGGCCTCGCGGTCGAGGAAGTCGAGGCGGCTTCCGTGGCGGGCGGCGAGGTCGGCGAACTCGTGCAGGCCGTCGACCTGGTAGCTCTCGGTGGCGACGACGAGGGAGCCGGTGCGCTCCCAGTCGCAGTCGATGCCGTAACGCTTGACGGTGTCCTCCATGGCCTGGAGGTTGGCGGCGCCGAGTCGCTCCAGGGTGGCGAGTTCGCCGGGCCAGCGCTGATGCCCGTTGGCGAGGCCGTGGGTGAGGCTGGCCTCGCAGAATCCGCCGTTGCGACCGGAGGCGGCCCAGCCGATCTCCTGTGCCTCGACGAGGACGACGTCGAGCGAGGGGTCGCGCTCCTTGGCGATGAGCGCGGTCCACAGCCCGCTGTAGCCGCCGCCCACGACGAGCAGGTCGCAGCGGAGGTCCCCGACCACCGCGGACGCGGCCGCGGGTCGACCGGGGTCGTCGAGCCAGAACGGGACGGGCTGGGCGTCCTGGAGTGCGCGGACGGGGTCGGCCATGGCGGGTGGCTCTCCTTGGGTGCGGGGAGGGGCGGGGCCTCCGGATGCCCCATCCGACCGTGGGTCCAGCGTCAACGTCAATGGTGTTGACATAAGACTCGGGCGGGGACGGGCCGGTCGGGTCCGCGCGCGTCCCTCCTCGGGGCCGAGCGGGCCGGGCTCCCGCGGCATCGCCGCGGGCCGTCCACTACCGGCTGGCGGGGAGCCAGCCGTCCTGAACGGCGTGGACGCCCGCTTGGAAGCGGCTGCGGGCGTCCAGCCGGTCCAGCAGGTCGGCGGCGATGCGGCGGGCGGTTCGCGGGGAGACGCCGAGTCGTTTGGCGATCGACTCGTCGGTGTGTCCGTGTGTCAGCAGTTCCAGTGCGGCCCGCTCCTGGGGGGTCATCTGATCGGGCGGGACGGCGGACGGGGCGCCGAGCGGAGTCGCGTCGGTCCAGATGCTTTCGAACAGCGCGCTCAAGGCGGTGACGGTGCCGGCGCCGGTCAGGACGACGGCGCCGGCGCGGGCGTCGTCGGTGTCCAGGGGCAGGACCGCGTGAGTGCGGTCCGCGATGATCATGCGGATGGGAAGGGTGGGGACGGTGCGGACCTGCCCGCCCAGTTCGCCGAGCCACGCGACGTGGTCGACGGTGGGCTGGTGGTTGCGGATGCTGTCGAGGTAGACCGTCCGCATCCGCACTTTGCGTTGCAGCAGGCGGGCGTTGGGTTCGCGACTGGCGTGCAGGTCGTCCTCGGTGTGGGCGCCGCCGGGGGCGAAGGTGCTGATCTCGTGCCTGACCCCGTCGGCCAGGCGGGCGAGACGCTCGCGGATCGCGTCCGCGCCGACCAGTTGCTCGACGTGGTTGCCCGCCGGGGCGGGCCGCAGCGCCGAGCACTCCGCGATCAGCTGGGCGGCTGCCGCGCGCGAGGCCTCGATGCGCACCTGGTGGGCGGCCAGTTCGGCCTGCTGGCGCGCGAGGAGGAGCTCCATCGCGCTCTCCGGCCCGATCGCGCGGAACCCCGCGCCCTCGGTCTGCGAGGGATGGATCAGAGCCATCGCGCTGAGCCGGTCGAGGGCGGCGCGGGTGTCCGGGTCGGTCAGGCCCGTGCGGGCGACGAAGTCGGCGACCGTGCCCTCCGGGCAGGCGAGCATGGCTCGGTAGACGCGTTCCGCGTCGACGTCCAGGCCCAGGACCTCCAGCACGGACTCCCCTTCCGTCGGGATGGCGATCGGATACTTGCTGACCGTGTGTACGGCTTGTGGGCACGGAGTGTATGGGATTGACGCGGGCGCGTCAGCTGGACGGTTCATGCGGTGTCATAAACCGGTCATCGCGGCTCGGTGGTGATACTCACACGGCCCTTTGACGATCGGGACATGTATCTCATCCACGCACGCCTGGGCCCGGCCGACGGTGCGCTGCTGCCGCCCGACGCCGCCCGTGTGTTCGCGTCCTTCGCCCGCCCCGCCGAGCGGGTCGAGCACGTCGTCGTCCATCGCGACCACGTGTCGGGCCCGGTGGTCGGCCTGTTCGTGGCCGCGGCCAGCCTGGCCGAAGCCGAGCTCAGCGCCTCGGAGGTCTGCCGGCGGGCCGTCGCCGAGCACCCCGCGCTACGAGGGGTCAGCATCGTGGGATGCGGCGCGGTGCTCGTGCCCGGCCCCTGGGGCCGGGAGTGGACGAGCCCCGCCCCCGATCCGCCGGGCTTCGCCGACCCTCCTGGCCCACTTATGCCACTGCATAGTCCGTCCAGCCCGAACCCGTTCCACCCGTCCTGAGGATCCGCCACAGTCATGGCAACGGCGGAAGCGGCAGGGAAGAACCCTCCGGGAAACCGGGGAGGCCCGGGAAAGGAAACAACCGGAATTCCTGCCGCGGCCGCCGGACCGGCTCACGAAACGGGCGCCGGGAGACAGCAGCCGTACTGCCAGGAGGAAACGATGACGGTCACGAAAGTCGCCTCGACCACCGCTGCGCTCGCCTTCGCAGTCGATGGTGGAGCCGTTGCCGTGGCCTGGCAGGACACCAACCACCGCGTCGGCGCGGCTGTCGCCGACGCGGCCCCGTTCGGCGGCGCGGCCCCTGCCGCGCCCCCGTCGCCGGGCGACGTGACCTGGGGCGGCTGAAAGCGCGCCGCAGCCCCTTCGCGCACAAGGACGCGCGACGTACGGGTGGGCACGGCTGCGGCCCCTCTGCCCGGATTCAGGAAACGGGCCGACCGAAATCCATCCCTTACATCGGAATCGCACCGGAATCACACCGGAATTCCCGGACAAGGAGTCTCTTCGTATGACGCGATCCACGTCGACCACTCGCAATCGACGCCGTCTCCGGAGCGGTCTCGCCGCCGCCGGAATCGCCGCCGCCCTTCTCACGGTGATACCTGCGGCATCGGCCTCGGCCGCCCCGCAGGCCCAGTCCAAGGTGATGATCATGAGTGGCACGTACGCCGGCTACGCGCTGTGCGCCAGCCCCACCGACCAATGGGTCTGGCTGAAGAAGGTCGACACCGCCAACCCGGACCGGTACTGCCTGTGGAAGCAGATCGGCCCCTCCACCCAGTTCACCCTGTACAACCCCGAGAAGGACCAGATCATGGCCTACGCCGGCGGCAACGAGGGCGTCGTGGTGATGGAGGACTCCGGGACCTCGAGCCTGGGGCCGAACGGCGAGCTGTGGTCATGGGGCGGACGGGAGAGCTGGGGGGCGTACGCACTGCAGTCCTTCTGGGACAGCGGGCAGAACGTCGACGCGAAGGACGGCTTCGAAAGCCCCCGCACCGACCCGGTCCACACCCGCGGCTGGCGCCACGGTCACCAGCGTGAACTGACCTGGAACGCCGTCACCCCCGGCTGACGACCCGTCGGGTCCAGGACCGGTTCGAGCCGGGCGCCACGCCCGGCCCGAACCGGTCCCGAGTCCTGGACGGAGCGGATCCACGGCTGACGAGAGTCCGTTGAGCGGGCCGGTACCGTCGCCGACCGCGCGTTGACCGCTTGTCTACCGGGCACTCCTACGGTCGGGGCCATCGGCAAGTTCCGCACCGCTCAGAAGGATTCCCATGATCGACCCGGCCGCGTCGTCGCGCGGTGACACACCCTGGATCGGCGACGATCCGCGATTCACCGAGTTGCGCGCCGCCTACCGCAGGTTCGTGTTCCCGGTGACGGCGGCGTTCCTGCTCTGGTTCCTGGCGTACGTCCTCTGCTCCGCCTATGCCCGCGGCTTCATGGCGACCAAGGTCGTCGGTAGCGTCAACGTGGCCCTGGTCTTCGGACTGCTGCAGTTCGTCTCGACCTTCGGCATCGCCCTGGCCTACGGCCGGTTCGCCGCTCGGCGGCTGGACCCGCTGGCCGAGGCCCTGCGAAGCGCGGCGGCGTCCCATCCGATCGCCCCGGCCCCGGTCGGTCACGGCGGCGACCAGGAACTGACGGAGAATCAGGCATGACACATCACCTTCCGCTCGCCGCGGCAGCGGCGCAGTCGACATCGAACAAGGGCCTGACCGTCGGCCTGTTCGTCGCCCTGGTGGCGGTGACGCTCGTCATCACCCTCTGGGCACGGCGGAGCACCCGGGGCACCGGCGGCTTCTACACCGGCGGCGGCCAGTTCTCCGCGCTGCAGAACGGGATCGCGATCTCGGGCGACTACCTGTCCGCGGCCTCCTTCCTCGGCATCGCCGGGATCATCGCGCTCTCCGGGTACGACGGCTTCCTCTACTCGATCGGCTTCCTGGTCGCCTGGCTGGTCGCGCTGCTGATGGTCGCCGAACTGCTGCGCAACACCGGGCGGTTCACCATGGCCGACGTGCTGGCCGCGCGGCTGCGCAGCGGGCCGATGCGGACCGCCGCGGGCGTGTCGACCATCGTGGTGTCGATCTTCTACCTGATCGCGCAGATGGTCGGCGCGGCGACGATCGTGGGGCAGCTGCTCGACGTCAAGGGCGCCTCCGCGCAGATCTGGACCATCATCGGGGTGGGCGCCCTGATGATCGTCTACGTCGTGGTCGGCGGGATGAAGGGCACCACCTGGGTGCAGATCGTCAAGGCGGTGCTGCTGATCGCCGGCGCGGCCACGATGACCCTGTGGGTGCTGGCGAAGTACGGGTTCGACATCAGTCACCTGCTCGGGGACGCCGCCTCGGCGTCCAAGAAGGGCGACGCCTTCCTGCAGCCCGGCCTGAAGTACGGGGCCACCGACGGCTGGTCGAAGCTCGACCTGGTCAGCCTCGGCGTCGCGCTGGTGCTGGGCACCGCGGCGCTGCCGCACGTGCTGGTCCGCTTCTACACCGTCCCGACCGGCCGCGACGCGCGCAAGTCCGTGAACTGGGCGATCGGCATCATCGGGGTCTTCTACCTGATGACCCTGGTGCTCGGCTTCGGCGCGGCCGCGCTGGTCGGCACGGCGACGATCAAGGAGAAGGACCCGTCCGGCAACACCGCCGCCACCCTGCTGGCCGAGCACCTCGGCGGTGGCGCGGGCACCACCGGCGGCTCCCTGATGCTCGCCTTCGTCGCGGCGGTGGCGTTCGCCACCATCCTCGCGGTCGTCGCCGGGCTCACCCTGACCTCGTCGTCGTCGTTCGCCCATGACCTGTACGCCAGCGTCATCCGCAAGGGCAGGGCCACGGAGCGGCAGGAGCTGGTCACGGCGAAGATCGCCGCCGTGGTCATCGGCGCGGTCGCGGTCGCCCTGTCGATCTTCGCCAGGGACCTCAACGTGGCGTTCCTGGTGGCCCTGGCCTTCGCCATCGCGGCCTCGGCCAACCTGCCGGCGATCCTGCTGACCCTGTTCTGGAAGCGCTTCACCACCTTCGGCGCCAAGTGCGGCATCTACGCGGGCCTGGTCAGCTCGATCGGCCTGGTCCTGCTCTCCCCGATCTGCTGGGGCGGTGCGAGCAGCACGGTCCACGCCGTGAAGCTGACGGCCGCCCAGGCGAAGGACTGCGGGGTGAAGGCGTCCGACAACCAGGTCGGCAACGCCACGGCGCTGATCTCCTGCACCACCACCGCACCGATCCCGCTGCAGAACCCCGGGGTCGTCTCGATCCCGATCGGGTTCGCGGCCGCGGTCCTCGGTTCCCTGGTCGGCGGCCGCCGCCGGGACGAGGACGCGGAGGGGCGCGGCTTCGCCGAGCTCGAGGTCCGCGCGCTCACCGGGGTGGGGCGGTAGAGCGTGGAACCGGGATCCAACCTCGACGAGTTCCTCTCCGACCTCGCGCGCTACGCCGCCGCGGACGTCCTGACCGCCCAGCTCACCGCGGACACCCTGCGCAAGTACCTGCGCGCCGGGCTGATCGTCCCCGAGGACCTGTGCGCCGGTGACACCGACGGCTACTCGCAGCGGCTGCTGCATGCCGGACGGACGCACTCCGTGGTGGCCCTGACCTGGCTGCCCGGGCAGTCCACCCCGATCCACGACCACATCGCCTGGTGCGTGGCCGGTGTGGTGGAGGGCATCGAGGTGGACGAGGCGTACCGGCTGTGGCGGCTGCCCCGCTCCGGTCGCCGAGTGCTGGTGCCGTCCGGCCGGACCACCTGCTCTCCCGGCCGGGTGCAGCTCCTGGTGCCGCCGGACGAGGACATCCACCGGGTGTCCAACGGCGGCACCGGACGCGCGGTCTCCCTGCACGTCTACGGCGCCGACATCTCGCTGAACGGGGGCAGCTCGATCAACCGGGTCTTCGGACAGGAGATCGTGGACCTCCCACCGGACGGGGCCCGCCTGGTGAGCTGGCGGACACCGTCCGACCTCGTGCCCTGACCGACCCGCCACGACCTGACGGGCCGTCCGCTCC
>NZ_JBHVVI010000049.1:0-64700 GCF_042883685.1 Kitasatospora sp. NPDC058190 | reverse complement strand
TGCGTGCGGCGGCCCCCCCCCCCGCGCCGCCCGCCCCGCGGGGGGGGGGCCGCGGGGGTGGGGCCCGGCCCCCCCCCCGACCGGGTCTGCGTCGGGACGGCACGAGGGTGCCCCGCGCCCGCGACGCCACCGTCTCCGGGCGGCTCACCCGGCCCTGACCTGCCCGGGCCGGCTGAACGCGAAGGCCCCCGGGCGGAGGGGAATCCGCCCGGGGGCCCGCTCAGACCGCCGTGATCAGCACTCGATGACGTTGACGGCGAGGCCGCCGCGCGAGGTCTCCTTGTACTTGATCTTCATGTCGGCGCCGGTCTCCTTCATCGTCTTGATCGCCTTGTCCAGCGAGACGTGGTGCCGCCCGTCGCCGCGCAGCGCCATCCGGGCCGCGGTGACGGCCTTGACCGAGGCCATGCCGTTGCGCTCGATGCAGGGGATCTGGACCAGGCCGCCGACCGGGTCGCAGGTGAGGCCGAGGTTGTGCTCGATGCCGATCTCGGCGGCGTTCTCGACCTGCTCGGGGGTGCCGCCGAGGACCTCGGCGAGGCCGCCCGCGGCCATCGAGCAGGCGGAGCCGACCTCGCCCTGGCAGCCGACCTCGGCGCCGGAGATGGAGGCGTTCTCCTTGAAGAGCATGCCGATGGCGCCGGCCGCGAGCAGGAAGCGGACGATGCCGTCCTCGTCCGCGCCGGGGATGAAGTTCAGGTAGTAGTGCAGGACGGCCGGGATGATCCCCGCCGCGCCGTTGGTCGGCGCGGTGACGACCCGGCGCCCGGAGGCGTTCTCCTCGTTGACCGCCATCGCGTAGAGGGTCACCCACTCCATCGCGTTGGCCGGGCCGATCCCCTCGGCGCGCAGCGCCCGGGCCGCGGCGGCCGCCCGGCGGCGGACCTTCAGCCCGCCCGGCAGGATCCCCTCGCGGCTCATGCCGGCCCGCACGCACTCCTGCATCACGGACCAGATCTCCAGCAGCCCGGTGCGGATCTCCTCCTCGCTGCGCCAGGCCTTCTCGTTCTCCAGCATCAGGCCGGAGATCGACAGCCCGGTCTCCCGGGTGAGCCGCAGCAGCTCCTCGCCGGTGCGGAAGGGGTAGCGCAGCGCGGTGTCGTCGGGCTTGACCCGGTCCGCGCCGATCGCGTCCTCGTCGACGACGAAGCCGCCGCCGACCGAGTAGTAGGTCTTCTCCAGCAGCGTGGAGCCGTCCGCCGCGTACGCCCACAGGGTCATGCCGTTGGCGTGGTACGGCAGCGAGCGGCGCCGGTGCAGGATCAGCTGGCTGTCGGGGTCGAAGTCGATGGCGTGCTCGCCGAGCAGGTTGATCCGCTTCTCGGCGGTGATCCGCTCGACGTCCTTGTCGGCCTGGTCGACGTCGACGGTGCGGGGCGAGTTGTTCTCCAGGCCCAGCAGGACGGCCTTCGGGGTGCCGTGGCCGTGGCCGGTGGCGCCCAGCGAGCCGTACAGCTCGGCCCGGACGGACGTCACCTGCGTCAGCAGACCTTCGGACCGCAGGCGGCGGGCGAACATCCGGGCGGCGCGCATCGGGCCGACGGTGTGGGAGCTCGACGGGCCGATGCCGATGGAGAAGAGGTCGAAGACGCTGATGGCCACGGGGACGTCCTTGTCTGGTCTCGTGGAAGGACTTGCGGTCGGGGTGGGCACGGAACGGGGCACCCCGCACACTGTCCAGTGTGCGGGGTGCCCCGGAGTCCCCTGTACGTTCCAGGGGTGAGGCCGATCACCCTACCGGCTGGTAAGTTACCGGCGGGTCACCTACTGGCCGGTCACTTACTCCTGGTTGCCCAGGTTCGGGTAGAGCGGGTACTTCTCGGCCAGCGCGGTGACGCGGGCCTTGAGCGCGGCGGCGACGGTCTCGTCGAAGGCGGGCTTGAGCGCCTCGGCGATGATGTCGGCGACCTCGCGGAAGTCCTCGGCCTGGAAGCCGCGGGTGGCCAGGGCCGGGGTGCCGATGCGCAGGCCCGAGGTGACCATCGGCGGGCGCGGGTCGTTCGGGATGGCGTTGCGGTTGACCGTGATGCCGACCTCGTGCAGCCGGTCCTCGGCCTGCTGGCCGTCGAGCTGGCTGTTGCGCAGGTCGACCAGGACCAGGTGGACGTCGGTGCCGCCGGACAGCACGCTGGCGCCGGCCTCGGCGACGTCGTCCTGCAGCAGGCGCTCGGCGAGGATGCGGGCGCCCTCCAGGGTGCGCTGCTGGCGCTCCTTGAACTCCTCCGAGGCGGCGACCTTGAAGGCGACGGCCTTGCCCGCGATCACGTGCTCCAGCGGACCGCCCTGCTGGCCGGGGAAGACCGCGGAGTTGATCTTCTTGGCGAACTCGGCCTTGGACAGGATGACGCCGCCGCGCGGGCCGCCCAGGGTCTTGTGGGTGGTGGTGGTGACCACGTCCGCGTAGGGCACCGGGTTCGGGTGCAGCCCGGCGGCCACCAGGCCGGCGAAGTGCGCCATGTCCACCATGAGCAGGGCGCCGACCTCGTCGGCGATCCGGCGGAACTCGGCGAAGTCCAGCTGGCGCGGGTAGGCGGACCAGCCGGCGATGATCAGCTTCGGCTGGTGCTCCTTGGCCAGGCGCTCGACCTCGGTCATGTCGACCTGGCCGGTCTTCTCGTCCACGTGGTACGCGGCCACGTTGTAGAGCTTGCCGGAGAAGTTGATCTTCATGCCGTGGGTCAGGTGACCGCCGTGGGCCAGGCTCAGGCCCAGGATGGTGTCGCCCGGCTGGATCAGCGCGAACATCGCGGCGGCGTTGGCCTGCGCGCCGGAGTGCGGCTGGACGTTGGCGTGCTCGGCGCCGAACAGCGCCTTGATGCGGTCGATCGCGATCTGCTCGACCACGTCGACGTGCTCGCAGCCGCCGTAGTAGCGGCGGCCGGGGTAGCCCTCGGCGTACTTGTTGGTGAGCACCGAGCCCTGGGCCTCCATGACCGCCACCGGGGCGAAGTTCTCGGAGGCGATCATCTCCAGGGTGGTCTGCTGGCGGTGCAGCTCGGCGTCGACCGCGGCGGCGATCTCCGGGTCGAGGGCGTGCAGGGACTGGTTGAGAACCGTCATGGTGTGGTCTTCCCGGGAGGAGGAGAGCGGTAGGGACGGTGGAGGGCGGGACGGGCCGCCGTGCTGCGGCCCGTCCCGGCGGGTGGCTCAGCCCTTGGCGTGGGTGAGCGCGTCGTACTCGTCGGCGCTGAGCAGCTCGTCGGTGGACTCCACCCGGACCTTGAACAGCCAGCCGCCCTCGAAGGGGGCGCTGTTGACGAGGGCGTTGTCGTCCAGGACGTCCTGGTTGACCTCGACGACCTCGCCGGTCACCGGGGAGTACAGGTCGCTGACCGACTTGGTGGACTCCAGCTCGCCGCAGGTCTCGCCGGCGGTCACCTCGTCACCGACCTCGGGCAGCTGCACGTAGACGATGTCACCGAGCGCGTCCGCGGCGTGCTTGGTGATGCCGACCGTGGAGACACCGTCCTCGGCGGCCGTCAGCCACTCGTGCTCCTTGGTGTACTTCAGGTGCTGGGGGTTGCTCATGGCGTCATTCTCCAGGATGGGAAGCGGGTACGACGAAGCGGGCCGCCGCGCGGACGGCTTCGACGTGCGGGTATGGGAAGAACGGGGCCGGCCGGGCCCACGAGGCCCGGCCGGACCGCCTCAGCGGGCGCGCTTGTAGAACGGCAGCGCCACGACCTGGACCGGCTCGTGCTTGCCGCGCACGTCCACCGCGACGGTGCTGCCGGGGGCGGCGTGGGCCGCGTCGACGTAGGCCATCGCGATCGGCTTGCCCAGGGTCGGGGACGGTGCGCCGGAGGTGATCCGGCCGATCGGGGCGCCCTCGGTGGAGACCACGGTGTACTCGGCGCGCGGCACCCGCTTGCCTTCGGAGACCAGGCCGACCAGCACCTTCGGGGGGTTGGTCTCGGCCGCGGCGGCGGCCTGCTCCAGGGCCTTGCGGCCGATGAAGGCGCCCTCGTTGGTGGTCTTGTCGAAGCGGACGACCCGGCCCAGGCCGGCGTCGAACGGGGTGAGGTCGGTGGACAGCTCGTGCCCGTACAGCGGCATGCCCGCCTCCAGGCGCAGGGTGTCGCGGCAGGACAGGCCGCACGGGACCAGGTCGTGGCCCTCGCCGGCGGCGGTCAGCGCCTGCCAGATCTGCTCGGCGTCGCCCGGGTGGCAGAAGATCTCGAAGCCGTCCTCACCGGTGTAGCCGGTGCGGGCCAGCAGCACGTCGCGGTCGGCCACCCGGGCCGGGAGGATCGCGTAGTACTTCAGGCCGGGCAGGTCGGCCTCGGTGGTCTTGGCCAGGATCGCGGTGGACTCCGGCCCCTGGACGGCGATCAGCGCGTAGGTGTCGCGGTCGTCGGTGACGACGGCGTCGAAGCCCTTGGCGCGGGCGATCAGCTCGTCCAGGACCAGCTGGGCGTTGGAGGCGTTGGCGACCACCAGGAAGGCGTCCTCGCGCAGGCGGTAGACGATCAGGTCGTCCAGGATGCCGCCGTCCTCGGCGCAGATCATGGTGTACCGGGCGCGCAGCACGCCGAGCGCGGAGACGAAGCCGACCAGCGCGTGGTCCAGCATCTCGCCGGCCTGCGGGCCGGTGACGGTGATCTCGCCCATGTGCGAGAGGTCGAACAGGCCGGCCTTGGTGCGGACGGCGAGGTGCTCCTCGCGCTCGCTGCCGTAGCGCAGCGGCATGTCCCAGCCGGCGAAGTCGGTCATGGTCGCGCCGAGGGCGCGGTGCAGCGCGTCGAGCGCGGTCAGGCGGAGGGACGACATGGCCAGGAACTCCTCGGTCGGGGCACTCAGGGGTGCACGCGCCGGAACCGGACCCGCTCGGGGACCGACCCTGCGCGCGGGCATGCGGCGGCGTGGGTCTCCCCATCTGTCGTCGGACCTGAGAGCTTCACCGCGGCCGTCCGCAGCTGTTTCCAGCATCCAGGACAGCATGGCGGCTTGCACCGTGGGTGGGCGCGCGACAGGGCCGTGCGCCGCTTTCCAGATGTGCCTAACCCGTGCGGTAGGGGGGCCTGAGAGATTCCGGGGAGGACTTGCTCCTTCGGCGCCGGCCGTACCGCCTGAGCGGCACTCCGGGCTCTCCCGCGCGGGTTCGAGCGGCCGGTGTGGAGTTGTAGGGGCCCGCGGCGCATGCCGTCGGACGCGCACATCATGGCACGTCCACGCGTACGAGGGGAGGGGGGACCCGGTCACACGGCCCGAGACCGAACCCGTGCCCTAGCCGGGCTCTAGAATCTGCGCGTCGGCACAGCAGTGGGCGGCCGACCGGCAGAGGGCGGTTCAGGCGCGCATGGGATACCCGGTGGAGCAGCAGCAGGGGTGGGACGGGCCGCAGGTGGCGCCGCCCGGCGGTGCGTGGCCGGCCAACGAGCTGGAGCAGGTGCTGACCGCCGCGCTCGGCGACCCGGGCGCGACGCCACGGGTGATCGAGGTGCTGGCCCGCAGTCAGGTGTGGATCCCGCTGCCGGCCGGGGGCGACCCGGGCGGGCAGGCACTGGACCTGCCGACCATCGAGCTGGCCGGGGCCCCGTACGTGCCGGTGTTCTCCTCGCAGGAGGTGTTCCTGCAGCAGGCGCCGGGGATGGCCTTCGCGATCGCGCCGGCCTGGGAGTTCGCCCGCGGACTGCCGCTGGGCGTGGGCATCGCGGTCAACCCCGAGGCCGCGGTGGGCATCCCGGTGCCGCCGCAGGGCGTGGCGGAGCTGCGCCGCGGGCCACGTGATGGCCGCCGCTGGGAGCACACCGAGGACGCTGCGGAGGCGCCGACCGGCGGCCGGGTGGCGCTGCGCGAGCCGGTGCCGGGCGAGGACCCGGAGTACTTCCTGGCCGCCTGCCGGGCCGAACTGTCGGCCCTGCCCGGGGTGTTGACCGCGCGCCGGGCGCTGGCCAGCATCGAGGGCGAACCGACCGTGATGTTCGTGGGCGTCCAGTTGGATCCGGCCGCCCCGGCCGACCCGGGCGCGGTGAACGAGGCGCTCGGCCGGGCGCTGGGAACCGCGCCGCTGCCGGGTGGCGTCCACCTCGTACTGCTCGACCTCGCCGAGGACCCGGTGGTCGAGTGGCTGCTCACCCGGGTACTGCCTTTCTACACGCGGGTGTGAGCGGGGGTTCGGATCAAAGGCACGTCGCCGTGGCGGTGGCCGGTGCCGCGCCATAGGGTGCGTGCAGACGGCCGACGGGTCGGCTGGGTTGAGGAAAGAGGCGCGGCGAGGTGGGCGCATGAGTGCGGGAGCGGGAACGGGCGGTGTGCCGGGGCCCTGGGGCCAGGCTCCGGCAGGGCGCCCGGCGGCGGATCCGGGCGCGATGGAGCACGCCCTGCGCGAGGTCGCGCCGGAGCGCTACGACGCGTACGAGCGGCTGCTGCACGCGCTGGCCGACGGCCAGGTCTGGATGCTGCTCTGGCACGGCACGCCGGGCAGTCCTGACGCGCAGTACGGGAACATGGAGATCAGCGGCCACGGCTACGCGCCGGCCGTGACCTCGCCCGAGCAGCTGACGGCCTCCGGCTGGGCCCGGGCCCACGAGGTCATCTCCGGGCGGGAGATCGCCGCCTCGCTGTACCGCACCCGCTGGGGCCTGTGGCTCAACCCGCACGCCCCCGGCGGCGGGGTCGGCGTGCCCTGGGCGGACCTGCGGCGGATCGCCGCGGGCCTGGACCGGCTGCCGGCCGGTCCGTTGAAGCTGAGCGAGCCGCAGGTGAACGCCCAGCAGTTCTTCGCGCTGCTGGAGCGGCAGGCCGGTGAGGTGCGCGCGGTCCGGGCGCTGCGCCGGGCCTGGGTGCAGCCGGCGGTGGGGGAGCCGTACCTGGCGATCGGCCTGGACCTGTACGAGAGTTCGCCGCCGGCCGTGGAGGCGGTGCGGGCGCTGATGCAGCGGGCGATCGCGGTGGCCCCGGAGGGGCTCGCGGTGTCCACGGTGGCGATGGCGGACGAGTACGACCCGGTGGCGCTGTGGATGCGCGCCAACGCGCGGCCGTTCTTCGACCGGGAGGCGGGTCGCCCGCCGGTCGGCCCGTACCCGACGGCGGCGCCGCCGTACCCGGGACAGTCGATGCCGGGCCAGCCGGTGCCGGGGCAGCCGACACCGGGATGGGCCTACGGCACCCAGCCGCCCGCGCCGGGCTGGGGGCGGCAGGCCCCGCAGTCGTGGCCCGGTTACCCCGGCCGCTGATTGCCGAAACCCGTTTCCAGCTAAAACCTTTACCGCGAAGCCGACTTGATTCCCCATCAGGTCGGCTTCGGTGCTTTCCGGACGAATTACCCCTCTGTCGGAGTCCGCACATCCTGGCATGGCTGTTACGGCCGTGTGAAGAGGGATATGCCGATGACCGGGGAGGTGCATGCGCGCAGATCACAGTTGGGCATCTGTCGCTTGGCAGGGCTGGCGCAAGCCTGTTCGGATGGCAGAGAGTTCTGCGCAACGCACCGCGCGTACTGGATACCCCACAAAGGTGAGCGCGCACGCCGACCGCTCCACCACGCGACGCCCATCCCGCGTGGCGGCAGTACCTGTGCACGAAGCACTGCCGTGAACACCCGCTCCTCCTAAGCACCTCCGCACGTCCGCAGCCGCACCGCCGAAGCCGGCGCCCGGCACCCGTGGGCCGGCCACCGTCGGCGAGGGGACCCAACTGACCATGACCGCATCCGTGACCACCGCCGGGAACGAACCGGAGGCACCAGCCACCGCGAGCCCGGCCAAGACGATCGAGGGCCGCTCCCTCGGTCGGATCGCCTGGACCCGCTTCAAGCGGGACAAGGCCGCCGTCGCCGGCGGCATCGTGGTGATCCTGCTGATCCTGCTCGCCGTGCTGTCCGGGCCGATCGAGTCCCTGTTCGGGCTCGACCCCGACAACCCGAACCCGGACCTGCTGGACGCCAACCTCGGCGGCCTGCCGCTCGGGGACTGGGGCGGCATGAGCGCGGACCACCCGCTCGGCATCGACCCCCTGCAGGGCCGTGACCTGCTCGCCCGCGTGGTCGACGGCTCCTGGGTCTCCCTGCTGGTCGCCTTCGGCGCGACCGTCCTGTCCAACACCATCGGCAGTGTGCTCGGCGTGATGGCCGGCTACTACGGCGGCTGGGTGGACACCCTGATCAGCCGGCTGATGGACGTCTTCCTGGCGTTCCCGCTGCTGCTCTTCGCCATCGCGATCTCCGCCTCCCTCCAGGGCGGCGCGTTCGGCCTGCACGGCCTCCCGCTGCACATCATGGTGCTGATCTTCGTGATCGGCTTCTTCAACTGGCCCTACATGGGCCGGATCGTGCGCGGACAGACGCTGTCGCTGCGCGAGCGGGAGTTCGTCCACGCGGCCCGCAGCCTCGGCGCCCGCGGCCCGTTCATCCTGTTCAAGGAACTGCTGCCCAACCTGGCCGGCCCGATCCTGGTCTACTCGACCCTGCTGATCCCGACCAACATCCTCTTCGAGGCCGGGCTGAGCTTCCTCGGCGTCGGCATCCAGCCCCCGCAGTCCTCCTGGGGCGGCATGCTCGCCGACGCGAAGAACTACTACCAGGTCGACCCCCAGTACATGGTGGTCCCCGGCCTGGCGATCTTCATCACCGTGCTCGCGTTCAACCTGCTCGGCGACGGGCTGCGTGACGCCCTCGATCCCAAGAGCAACTGACACTGCGTCAGGACACTCCCTCCTCCACATCCTCAAGGGGTTGATCTCACCCATGCGTAGGTCTCGTACCGTCGCACTGACCGCCGCGGCCGCCGCCGCGGTCCTGGTCGTCACCGGCTGTTCGTCCAGCTCCAAGGGCGGCGACAGCGGCTCCTCGTCCTCGGCAGGCTCCAACGACGCGAGCGCCGGCGGCGCCGACGCGGCAACCAAGCAGATCGTCAACGCCTCGGACAAGAAGGGCGGGACGGTCACCTACGAGATGAAGGGCACCCCGGACTCCCTCGACCCGGGCAACACCTACTACGCGTACATCTACAACTTCGCGCGCCTGTACGCCCGTTCGCTGACCACCTTCAACCCGGCGCCGGGCCAGGACGGCAACAAGCTGGTCCCGGACCTCGCGGAGTCGATGGGCCAGCCCAGCGCGGACGGCCTGACCTGGACGTACAAGCTGCGCGCCGGCCTGAAGTTCGACGACGGCACCCCGATCACCTCCAAGGACGTCAAGTACGCCGTGGAGCGCTCGAACTACGCACCCGAGGTGAACTCCAACGGTCCGACGTACTTCCACGACCTGCTGGTCGACAACCCCACGCCGTACCAGGGTCCGTACAAGGACAAGACCGGCGACCTGAAGTCGATCGAGACGCCGGACGACACCACGATCGTCTTCCACCTCCAGCACCCTTTCGCCGACTTCGACTACCTGGTCAGCGCCCCGCAGACCGCGCCGGTCCCGCAGGCCAAGGACACCGGTGCCGACTACGTGAAGCACATCGTGTCCTCGGGCTCCTACAAGTTCGAGTCCTACGAGGACGGCAAGCAGGCCGTCCTGGTGCCGAACACCAACTGGGACAAGGGCACCGACCCGATCCGGAAGCAGCTGCCGGACAAGATCGTGCTCAAGATGAACATCGACCAGGCCACCATCGACAAGGACCTGCTGGCCGGCAACGCCCAGGTCGACCTGGTGGGCGGCGGCGTCGACCCGCAGACCCAGGCGCAGATCCTGCGCGACCCGAAGCTCAAGGCCAAGACCGACAACGCCTACGGCGGCCGCCTGGTCTACATGGCGATCAACACCAAGGTCGCGCCGTTCGACAACATCGACTGCCGCAAGGCCGTCCAGTACGCGATCGACAAGGTCTCGGTGCAGACCGCGCTCGGCGGCCCGATCCGCGGCCAGGTGGCCAACACCGTGCTCCCGCCGGACATCCCGGGCCACCAGGACTTCAACCTGTACGAGACCAAGGACAACAAGGGCGACGAGGCCAAGGCCAAGGACTCCCTGAAGGCCTGCGGCAAGGACGGCGGCTTCAGCACCGTGCTGTCGGCCCGCACCGAGCGCGCCACCGAGGTCGCCGCGGCCACCGCCATCCAGGCGCAGCTGAAGAAGATCGGCATCAACGTCGAGATCCAGCAGTACCCGCAGGGCAAGTACCTGACCGACTCGGCCGGTGCTCCGCAGTTCACCCAGGACCACAACATCGGTCTGATGATGATGCAGTGGGGCGCTGACTGGCCGACCGGCTACGGCTTCCTGCAGCAGATCGTCGACGGCCGGGCGATCAAGCCCTCCGGCAACAGCAACCTCGCCCAGCTGAACGACCCCGACGTCAACAAGATGATCGACGACGCCGCGATCAACCCCGACAAGGCCGCCCGCGAGAAGATCTACGGCGACATCGACAAGAAGGTCATGGAGTCCGCGTCCTACGTCCCGCTGACCGACTTCAAGGTCTTCCTGTACCGCCCGGACAGCGCCACCAACGTCGCCTCCACCTCGGCCTTCTCGGGTGAGTACGACTACCTGAACATCGGCACCACCAAGTAAGAGCCTGGCTCCGCATCCCTGAAGGCAGGTGAAGGCAGCGGCGCCCGTCGCCGTCCGGAAGACCCCGGACGGCGGCGGGCCGCCGGAGCCGCCCAACTGTGTTTGCCTACATCATCCGCAGGATCTTCGCGGCCGTGGTGCTGCTGCTGGTCGTCAGCGCCGTCACCTTCGCGATCTTCTTCCTGCTCCCGCGCCTGGCCGGCGAGACCACCGACCAGCTGGCCGCGCAGTACATCGGGAAGGACCCGGGGCCCACGGCGATCGCCGCGGTCAAGCAGAACCTCGGTCTCGACCAGCCCCTGTACACCCAGTACTGGCACTTCCTGAAGGCGCTGGTCGCCGGCGCCGAGTACAAGTTCGGGCCGGAACCGGCCACCTGCCACGTGCCCTGCTTCGGCTACTCCTTCAAGAGCCACCTCGAGGTCTGGCCGCTGATGACCAGCCGGATCCCGGTCACCATCTCGCTCGCCATCGGCGCGTCGGTGCTCTGGCTGGTCTCCGGCATCACCACCGGCGTGATCTCGGCCCTCAAGCCGCGGTCGATCTTCGACCGGCTCTCCATGGGCGTCGCCCTGGCCGGCGTCTCGCTGCCGGTCTTCTTCACCGGCGCCCTGCTGCTGACGGTGTTCAGCTACGAGTGGCCGATCCTGGACAACCTGCACTACGTCGACTTCACCGACGACCCGCTGATGTGGGCCCGCAACCTGATCCTGCCGTGGATCTCGCTGGCCTTCCTCTACTCCGCGCTCTACGCCCGGCTCACCCGCGCCGGGATGCTGGAGACGATGAGCGAGGACTACATCCGCACCGCCCGGGCCAAGGGCCTGGTCGAGCGCAAGGTGGTCGTCAAGCACGGGCTGCGCTCCGCGCTCACCCCGATCGTCACCATCTTCGGCATGGACCTCGGTCTGCTGCTCGGCGGTGCGCTGATCACCGAGCAGGTCTTCTCGCTCAACGGCATCGGCCAGTTCGCCGTCCAGGCGATCACCGACAACGACCTGCCCAAAATCCTCGGCGTCACCCTGCTGGCCGCCTTCTTCATCGTCGTCTGCAACCTCGTGGTCGACCTCCTGTACGCCCTCGTCGACCCCCGCGTGAGGCTCTCGTGACCGAGCTCAAGAAGACTCCGGCGGACGCCGATTCCGCACCGGCGGACGCCGCGCCGACGCCCCTGGGCGACCCGTTCCTGTCCGTCCGCGACCTGCGGATCCACTTCGACACCGACGACGGCCTGGTCCGCTCGGTGGACGGGGTCAGCTTCGACCTGCACAAGGGCCGCACCCTGGGCATCGTCGGCGAGTCCGGCTCCGGGAAGTCCGTCACCTCGCTGGGCATCATGGGCCTGCACCGCTCCAAGCGGGCGAGGATCAGCGGTGAGATCCGGCTGGGCGGCGAGGAGCTGATCGCGGCCGGACCGGACCGGGTGCGCCAACTGCGCGGCCGCGAACTGGCGATGATCTTCCAGGATCCGCTGACCGCGATGCACCCGTACTACACGGTCGGCGCGCAGATCATGGAGGCGTACCGGGTGCACCACCCCCAGGCCTCCAAGAAGCAGGCCAGGGCCCGTGCGGTCGAGATGCTCGACCGGGTCGGCATCCCGCAGCCGGACCGCCGGGTGGACGACTACCCGCACCAGTTCTCCGGCGGCATGCGCCAGCGCGCGATGATCGCCATGGCCCTGGTCAACGACCCCTCGCTGCTGATCGCCGACGAGCCCACCACCGCCCTGGACGTCACCGTCCAGGCGCAGATCCTGGACCTCATCCGCGACCTCCAGCAGGAGTTCGGCTCCGCCGTCATCATCATCACCCACGACCTCGGGGTGGTCGCCGAGCTCGCCGACGACATCCTGGTCATGTACGGCGGCAAGTGCATCGAGCGCGGCCCCGCGGAGACCCTCTTCGACGCCCCCGAACACCCCTACACCTGGGGCCTGCTGGGATCGATGCCGCGCCTGGACCGGGAGCTGCAGGACCGCCTCGTGCCGGTCAAGGGCACCCCGCCCAGCCTGATCAACGTGCCGTCGGGCTGCGCCTTCCACCCGCGCTGCCCGTACGCCGCCCTGACCGGCGGGCGCTCCACGAGCGAGCTCCCGGTGCTGACCGAGGCCGCGCCCGGCCACTTCGCGGCCTGCCACCTGCCGGCCGACGAGCGGCACCGCATCTTCGCCGAAGAGATCGCGCCCCGGCTGTGAGCCCGGCCTCGTACCACCTTTCTGGAGAGAACCGATGACGGACACTCAGGGGGCAACGATCCCTGCCCCGGCGCCCGCCTCCGACCGCGAGCCGCTGCTGAGGGTGACCGGCCTGACCCGGCACTTCCCGATCCGCGGCGGACTGCTGCGGCGCCAGACCGGCGCGGTGCGGGCCGTCGACGGCATCGACTTCACGGTCAACGCCGGTGAGACGCTGGGCGTCGTCGGCGAGTCCGGCTGCGGCAAGTCGACCATGGGCCGGCTGGTCACCAGGCTCGACGAACCCACCGCCGGGACGATCGAGTTCGAGGGCGCCGACATCAGCCACCTGGGCGTCGGCGCGATGCGGCCGATGCGCCGCGACATCCAGATGATCTTCCAGGACCCGTACTCCTCGCTGAATCCCCGGCACACCGTCGGCACCATCGTCAGCGCGCCGTTCAAGCTCCAGGGCGTGCAGCCCGAGGGCGGGGTCAAGAAGGCCGTCCAGGAGCTGCTGGAGCTGTGCGGGCTCAGCCCCGAGCACTACAACCGCTACCCGCACGAGTTCTCCGGCGGCCAGCGCCAGCGCATCGGCATCGCCCGGGCGCTCGCGCTCAAGCCGAAGATGATCGTCGCGGACGAGCCGGTCTCCGCGCTGGACGTGTCGATCCAGGCGCAGGTGGTCAACCTGCTGGACGACCTCCAGCGGGAGCTGGGCCTGACCTACCTGATCATCGCGCACGACCTCTCGGTGGTCCGGCACGTCTCGGACCGGGTGGCGGTGATGTACCTCGGCAAGATCGTCGAGATCGCCGACCGGGACTCGCTCTACCTCAGCCCGATGCACCCGTACACCAACGCCCTGATGTCGGCGGTCCCGGTGCCGGACCCGCGCCGGCGCCAGCGGGCCGGGCGCGAGCGGATCCTGCTCAAGGGCGACGTTCCCTCGCCGATCAACCCGCCCAGCGGCTGCCGGTTCCGGACGCGCTGCTGGAAGGCACAGGAGGTGTGCGCCACCCAGGAGCCGCCGCTGGCGGCACTGAAGACCGGGCACCAGGTGGCGTGTCACTTCCCGGAGAACGAGGGCTGAGCTCGGGCGCAGCGGAGGGGAGGATTCCGGACAGGTCATAGTTGTGTGGTGACCTCGCAGATCTTCCCCTCCGACGTGCAGCAGTCGCTGGACCTCGTCGGCATCTTCGTCTTCGCGCTCTCCGGAGCGCTGCTCGCCGTCCGCAAGAACATGGACATCTTCGGGATCTGTGTGCTGGCCGAGGTCACGGCCCTGGGCGGCGGGGTGATGCGCGACCTGGTGATCGGCGCGACCCCGGTGGCCGCCTTCACCAACCTCGGCTACTTCCTCACCCCGCTGGCCGCCGCACTGGTGGTGTTCTTCCTGCACCCCGAGGTCGAGCGGATCAACCGGGCGGTGCAGACCCTGGACGCCCTCGGCCTCGGGCTGTTCTGCGTCACCGGCACCGCCAAGGCGCACGACTACGGGCTGGGCGCGGTCGCCGCCGTCGCGCTCGGCATGGTGACCGCGGCCGGCGGCGGCGTGATCCGCGACGTGCTGGCCGGGGAGATCCCCTCGCTGCTGCGCTGGGACCGGGAGATCTACGCCGTCCCGGCCCTGGTCGGCGCCGCCCTGGTGGCCGTGCTGATCGGCGCGAACCGGCTCACCGGCGTCACCGGCACCGCCGCCGCGCTCACCGCCTTCGGACTGCGGATGCTCGCCCTGAAGTACGGCTGGCGCGCCCCGCGGGCCTGGCACCGCAACGGTTCTCGCACCAGCGAGGAGTAGGCGAGCCGCCGTACGCGAGCGAGATCGCCTCGGCCGTGCAGAGCAGCTCCGGCACCATCCGGGCCAGTTCGGCCGGCCGCACCTGACTGGCCGGGGCGCTCAGCGCGCAGGCCGCGACCGTCCGTCCGCCGCTGCCCGCGACCGGCGCGGCCACGCAGGTCACCGGCTCCCGGTGCTCGGAGGACTCGGCCGCCCAGCCGCGCAGGCGCACCGCCGCCAGCTCGGTCTCCTCGCACGGCCCGTCCGCGGGCAGCCCGGCGAGCAGCACCCGGCCGACCGCCGTCCCGGTGACCGGCGCCCGGCGTCCGATCCGCGACGGCCGCGCCGCCCAGGGCCCGGCCACCTCGTCCAGGTAGAGCACCTCGCCGTCGTGCAGCACGGCCAGTTGGACGGTGTAGCCGCAGCGCGCGTTGAGCGCGGCCAGGTAGGGCGCGGCCACCTGCCGGACGTCGAAGTCCTCCAGCGCCCGGTCGGCCAGCGAGAGCACCCGGCCGCCGACCCGGTAGCGCCGGTCGGGCTGGCGCCGGACGAAGCCGTGCTCCTCCAGGGTGCGCAGCAGCCGCAGCGCGGTGGACTTGTGCACCCCGAGGCTGCTCGCGGCCTGCTCCAGCGAGAGCGGTCCGTCGCCGAGCGAGCCGAGCAGGGTCAGCGCGCGGTCGACCGACTGCGACATGACGCCCCCCTGGAACTCGCTCGAGAAGTGTTCGTCAGGCTAACCGCTGGGCGGCGCAGTGGTACAAACCAGTCCCGGACACCGCCGTCCGGCCGGCCCGCGCCCCGATGGCCGGATCGGTGCGCAGGTCTGGATCACGGCACCGGGGTGCCCTCTACAATCGGATGGTTATGCCATACCTGGACCATGCGGCGACCACGCCGATGCTGCCCGAGGCGATCGCCGCGATGTCGGCGCACCTGGGGGTGGTCGGCAACGCCTCGTCCCTGCACGCGGCCGGCCGCCGGGCCCGCCGGGTGGTCGAGGAGTCCCGCGAGTCGCTCGCCGATTCGCTGGGTGCCCGCCCGAGCGAGATCGTGCTCACCGGCGGCGGCACCGAGTCCGACAACCTGGCCGTCAAGGGCCTGTACTGGGCCCGCCGGGACGCCGATCCGGCCCGCACCCGGGTGCTGTGCAGCCCGGTCGAGCACCACGCGGTGCTGGACGCGGTGCACTGGCTCTCCGAGCACGAGGGCGCGTCGGTCGACTACCTGCCGGTGGACGGGCACGGCCGGGTGCACCCCGAGGCGCTGCGCGAGGCGATCGAGCGCGACCCGTCCTCGGTCGCGCTGGTCACCGTGATGTGGGCCAACAACGAGGTCGGCACCGTCCAGCCGGTGCGCGAACTGGCCGCCGTGGCCGCCGAGTACGGCATCCCGGTGCACGCCGACGCGGTGCAGGCGCTCGGTCAGGTTCCGGTCTCCTTCGCCGAGTCGGGGCTCACCGCGCTCACCGTCACCGGGCACAAGATCGGCGGCCCGTTCGGCATCGGCGCGCTGCTGCTCTCCCGCGGCGCCGCGCCCGTCCCGCTGCTGCACGGCGGCGGGCAGGAGCGCGACGTGCGCTCCGGCACCCTGGACGCTCCCGCCGCCGCCGGCTTCTCGGCCGCCGCGGCCTGGGCCGTCGAGCACCGCGCCGAGCACGCGGTCACCCTGGGCGCGCTGCGCGACGAACTGGTGGCCGGGGTGCTGGCCGCCGTGCCGGACGCGGTGCTCAACGGCGACCCGGCCGCCGAGGGCCGACTGCCCGCCAACGCCCACTTCTCCTTCCCCGGCTGCGAGGGCGACGCGCTGCTGATGCTGCTGGATGCCCAGGGCATCGAGTGCTCCACCGGCTCGGCCTGCTCGGCGGGGGTGCCGCAGCCCAGCCACGTGCTGCTGGCGATGGGCGTGGACCCGCTGCTCGCCCGTGCCTCGCTGCGGTTCTCGCTCGGGCACACCTCGGTGCGCGAGGACGTCACGGCGCTGGTCGAGGCCATCGCCCCGGCCGTCCAGCGCGCCCGCAACGCGGGTCTGGCCTCCGTCCGGCGGTAGCTCCGGTACGGGGCCGGGCATGTTCCGCGGCCCCGTACTCTTGTATGCACCATGACTGACTTCCCGGGTGCCCCGACCACTCCGTCCACCGGCCGTCTGCGTGTGCTCGCGGCGATGTCCGGCGGAGTCGACTCCGCCGTCGCCGCCGCCCGCGCCGTCGAAGCGGGGCACGAGGTGACCGGCGTCCACCTGGCGCTGTCCGCGAACCCGCAGTCCTTCCGTACCGGGGCGCGCGGCTGCTGCACCATCGAGGACTCCCGGGACGCCTGGCGGGCGGCCGACGTGATCGGCATCCCCTTCTACGTCTGGGACCTCGCCGAGCGCTTCCGCGAGGACGTGATCGACGACTTCGTCGCCGAGTACGCGGCCGGGCGGACCCCCAACCCCTGCCTGCGCTGCAACGAGAAGATCAAGTTCGCCGCGCTGCTGGACAAGGCGATCGCGCTGGGCTTTGACGCGGTCTGCACCGGCCACTACGCCCGGATCGTCGACCTGCCGTCCGGGGAGCGCGAGCTCCACCGCGCCGTCGATGCCGCCAAGGACCAGTCCTACGTCCTCGGCGTGCTCGATGCCGACCAGCTCGCCCACTCGCTCTTCCCGCTCGGCGACACCACCAAGGAAGCCATCCGCGAGGAGGCCGAGCGCCGGGGCCTGGCCGTCGCCAAGAAGCCCGACAGCCACGACATCTGCTTCATCGCCGACGGCGACACCCAGGGCTTCCTGGCCAAGCACCTCGGCACCGCCACCGGCGACATCCTCGACGTCGACGGCACCAAGCTCGGCGAGCACGACGGCGCCTACGGTTTCACCATCGGTCAGCGCAAGGGCCTGCGGATCGGCCGCCCGGCGGCCGACGGCAAGCCGCGCTACGTGCTGGACATCTCCCCGGTGAACAACACCGTCACCGTCGGCCCGGTCGAGGGCCTCGACGTCACCGCCCTGACCGCCATCCGCCCCCGCTGGTGCGGCAGCGAGCAGCTGGTCGAGGGCCGCTACACCGCCCAGCTGCGCGCCCACGGCGAAGAGGTCCCGGTCACCGCCTCGATGGTCGACGGCGAGCTCCACGTCCGCCTGGACACCCCGGCGCGCGGCATCGCCCCCGGCCAGGCCGTCGTGCTGTACGACGGCACCCGCGTCATCGGCTCCGCCACCATCGCCACCACCGAGCGCCCGGCCGTCAACGCCTGAGTGGGCTACGGCGGCGTCATCCCTCCGGATGACGCCGCTGAATCGGGCGGATGACCGGGGCCGGAGAGGGCATTCGCCGGGCTGATTCGGGGAGTTGGGCCGCGAACCTAACGTCGGGGGCATGACTCGATCCCGCCGTATCGCGGCCGTCGCCGCCCTCGTCCTCGCTCTTCCGCTCCCGCTCGCCGGGGCTGCCATGGCCTCGCCATCGTTGCCCTCCGCCACCGTGTCCATGGCCTCGGCCCCGGCCGCCCTCCACGGCGAGCTGCCCCGCCCGACCGGGCCGTACGCGGCCGGCGAGGAGGTGCTGCACCTGACCGACCAGGACCGCACCGACCCCTGGGTGCCCTCGGCCGGGCCGCGGCAGCTGGCGGTGTCGATGTTCTACCCGGCTCGGCAGGACACCGGCGAGCCCGCTCCGTACATGACCCTCGGTGAAGCACAGGGCTTCGTGGCGACGCGGGTCCCGCCGGGTACCGGAGTCCAGCCGCAGGACTTCGTGGACACCAGGACCCACGCCTACACCGATGCCAAGGCCGCAGGCGGGAAGTTCCCGCTGGTGGTCCTCTCCCCGGGCTTCGAGAACCCCCGCGCCACGCTGACCGGCCTGGCGGCCGACCTGGCCAGCCACGGCTACGTGGTGGCCCTGGTCGGCCACACCTACGAGGACTCCGGCGAGACGCTCGCCGACGGCAGCACCCCGGGCTGCGCCCTGTGCGACACCGGCGCCCCGGACGCGCTGCCCGAGAGCCGGGCGAAGGACGTGTCCTTCGTGCTGGACCGGCTGACCGGGCAGCACCCGGCCTGGCGCCTCTCCCACCTGATCGACCGCGACCGGATCGGTATGGCCGGCCACTCGGTCGGCGGCGCGTCCGCGCTGAACGCGATGGCCGACGACCGGCGGATCCTGGCCGGGGTGAACATGGACGGCGGGTTCTGGCCGGGGTTCCCGACCGACCGGCTCGACGGGCGCTCCTTCCTCCTGCTCGGGAAGCAGAGCGACCACGCCGTCGGCGGCGGGGACACGTCCTGGGGCGAGGCCTGGGCCGGCTGGAAGGGCTACAAGCCCTGGCTGGCGGTCGCGGGCACCAACCACGGCAGCTTCACGGACGTCGAGGTGTTGGCCGCCGAGATCGGCCTGCCGCTCCCGCCGGGGACGACCACCTCGCCGGCGCGCGGGATGCAGCTGACCCGGGAGTACGTCGGAGCCTTCTTCGACCAGACCCTGAGGGGCATACACCAGCCCCTGCTCGACGGCCCGTCGACGGCGAACCCGGAGGTGCTCTTCCAGCACCCGTGATCGCCCCGGGGCCCGGCCGTCCGGCGCGGACGGCCGGGCCCGTTCAGTGCTGCGGGACGGGATTGTCCGGTGAATCCAGCCAGCCGTACTGCCCCTCCGAGGTGACCGTCAGGCCGAACCGCTCGTACCCGGGGCGGCCCTGGTCGGCCCACCACTGGTACGCGGCGGCCGCCTCGTCCCACAGCTTGCGGGGGCCGGACTGGTACACCTCGAACTCCGTGTGACCCCGCTCGTAGTCGACGGAGGCCCAGGACAGGGTGTCGCGGCTGTAGAGCCACAGCGTGTACGCGCCGTCGTCGTAGCGCTCCGCCCGCCAGAACGCGCCGGGCACGCCCACCCCGATGACGAACTGCACGAACCACCCTCCCGTGTCGGGAGGGGCGAGGGTGGTGGTGCTCCTCACTCCGTCGGCCGGCCACGGTTCCCCATGTAGGTAGTCCTCGAACGGTGGCCGGTCGGTGCGCTGTTGGCGCAGCCGCATGAACGCCGAACCCCGGGTGAACCTCCCGCTCGCGCCGTTGTCATCGACGGTCAGGCGGACGATCAGCTCGCCGCCGTACTCGGTGCCGAACGGAGCGACGATGATCCCGCCGGGGGCTGTCTGTTCCAGCCACATCGGAGGGATCTCCAACAGGGAGCAGGTGGCGATGACCCGATCGTACGGAGCACCCTCCGGCCACCCGGCGCGCCCGTCGCCCTGGACGACGGTCGGCCCAACTCTGGCCCGGCGCAGGTTCTCCCGGGCACCGAGAGCAACGTCCGGGTCGTACTCGACGGTGACCACGTTGGCGCTGCCCAGGCGGTGAGCCAGCAGGCCCGCATTCCACCCCGTCCCGGTGCCAACCTCCAGCACCCTGTCGCCCGGGCGGACGTCCAGATCCTGGAGCATCGAAAACACCATGGTCGGCATGGAGTTGGAGGAACTCGGCGTCGTGCCGAGCCCATCCCCTTCATGTTCTCCATCGTCCCACTGGGTGGTCAGCGGGACGTCCGAGTAGACCGCGCGATGCCAGGCTTCGGGGTCCTGCGACCGGTGCACCACGGGGTTCTGTTTTGTGCCGTCCGCAATACCCGGCCAGATGCGATCCGGGACGAACAGCTCACGGGGCACCGCGTTGAAGGAGGGAAGCCAGTCCGAGGACAGCGCGCCGCCGGCCACCAGCGCGGAGGCGAGCCCCTGGGGGCCCGCCTCCTCATGCGTTTCGCCGGTCACTTGCCGCCGCCCGCCGGGGACGAACCGTCCGAGGTGTTCCCGCCCTCGTCCGACCCGCCGCCGCCGTGCCCGGCGCCCCGGTTGCTGTCGTCCTGCTGCTTGCCGCCCTTGCCGTCGCCGGAGCCGCCTCCGTGCTTGCCCATGTTCGTACCTCCGTGTGCTGGTTGGCCCGGCAGGCGATCGCCTGCCGGGTGGTGCCTCCGCTGTCGGACAGCGGAAGTTGGTGGGGATTACTACCTGTCGCAGGCTTGATCTGCCAGGTTGCTAGCGATCCGGTGGCCGAGGTGACGGACGACCGTCAGGTTTCGGCACGGGCGGCGGAGGCTGCGGAGTGGCCACGGCGAGATTCCTCTCGATCGGTGGTGCATTGGCGTCCCGCCCGCGCCGCCGACCCGGCGGCGCGGGCGGGAGTTCAGCGGGAGCGGTTGATCAGCACCAGGGCAGCGGCGACGACGTGCAGCGCGGCCGCTGCTGACACCCCGTAGGCGGCCCAGACTCGGAGTGGATCAGGCCCGGAGGGTGGCGTGTCCTCGGGGTCGGAACCGTCGTCCGGTCGATCCCGATTCACTGAGGAACGGGCTTGGGCATCGCGAGATCGGCGTGGACCACTTTTCCAAGGGGTTCGACGCTCGCACCCCACCGGCCGGCGGTCAGGCGATCCACCAGTGCCAGCCCGCGATGGCACTCCTCATCGGGAGATGCCTGGATCAGGACCGGCAGGGCGCGTGACCCGTCGCGCACCGAGATTCGCACGATCAGCTGTGAGACGCGCCGGATGGTGACCGTCATCTGTCGTCGGCATCCGGTCTTCGCAGCATTGGTAACCAACTCGCAGGCGACCAACTCGGCCGCGTCGATCAGCTCGACCAAGCCCCACTCCGTCAGCGTTTTCCGGAGGAAGCGACGTGCCTGGCTCGCCGACTCTGGCAGGTAGGGCAGCAGCACCTCGGCCGTCTCAGCGCCCGGCATCGAATTGTCGTCGGAAGACGCGCGAGCTTCCAGCAAGGCGCGCTGCATGGGATCTCCAAGGCGTAGGCCTTCGCACACGGCCATCTCCTCTAGATGAGGTAGCACTCGTCACTTATGTACATGAGTGACGAGGAAAAGAGTGCCCGACTCCTGTATATGAGTCAACCCGTCGCGAGAGGATCTCGCGACGGGTTGAGAGAGTTGATCCTTCGTCAGTCGCCTGCGGGGAAGCGGTATTCAAGAACAAACTGGTCGGCGGCCATGACGGTGTCGCACACCTCCACCACCCGGCCGTCCGTGGCAATGGCCTCGCGAACGAGATGGATCACCGGCGCGCCGGGGCTCAGGTCGAGTGCCTTGCTCTCTGGCTTGGTCGCGAGCCGGGCACGCACGGTCTCGGTGAACTCTGCGAGGGGGTGCCCGTGTTCTTCGAGTCGGGCGTAGATGCCGCCACCGCCGGGGTTCTCGGCGAAGACTTCAGGGATGTCCTTGACCACGTCCCACGGCAGATACGACGTGGCCTCCTCGGTCGGTACCCCATCCCGGAAGTACCGGCGCTTGCGGGCAAGTACTTGAGTGCCGACCGGAAGGTCCAGCCGATCGGCGATGTCTGGCGGTACCGGAGTGGGGCCCACGAACAGCACGGTCACGGACGGGACACCATCAGAGCGCTCAGCCTCGGCGAGGTACGCGGCCTTGCCGGCGTTGCGGTGGGCACGGCGAAACCGGTCTGCGGACTTCCGCTGAACTGGCGGGCGGGAGCGGACGAACGAGCCCCGGCCGTGGTGCGTCTCGATCAGCTGAGATGTGCGCAGCTCGGCGATGGCCTTACGAACCGTCCCGGATGCGACTCCATACCGCTGCATAAGCTCGGCTTCGCTGGGCACGGTCGCACCGGGGGCGAGCGCACCCGATTTGATCTGCGTCGCGAGATCAGCCGCGATCTGCAGGTACTTCGCTGTGGCCGACGAGGCCACCTCACCGTTCGCCATAGTCCTTCAGGGCTCCTATTCTCCTGCACATGAGTAACAGCGCTGGAAAGTCCCAGTCAACGCCGCTCCACTCGGTGTCCGTCGCGGGCGCGGTGGTGCGCGAGGACGGCAGGGTGCTGGCGATTCGGCGAGCCGACAACGGGACCTGGGAGCCTCCAGGTGGGGTGCTGGAGCTGGCCGAGTCGGTCGAAGACGGCGTGCGCCGCGAGGTCTACGAGGAGACCGGGATCAAGGTCGGTGTGGAGCGGCTGACCGGCGTCTACAAGAACGTGAATCGCGGGATCGTCGCCCTGGTCTTCCGCTGCCGACCGGAGAGCGGGACGGAACGGCTCTCGAACGAGACGGTCGAAGTCGGCTGGCTCACACCGGCCGAGGTCTCTGACCGCATGGCCGAGGTCTATGCCGTGCGGCTGTTGGACGCGCTTCGGGACGACATGGCACCGAGCATCCGAACCCACGACGGCCGACACCTGTTGTGACCCGGCGGCCTGCTCACCGAGCGGGCCGCCGGGAAGATCGGCCCGTCACAGGCTGAGCGAACCGCCGGGCCGACCCGCAGTGAGCGGGCGCTTCCGGCTGAGGTGTTGGCGAGGTCCGTCATAGTGGACGGCATGACCTTCTACGAGCAGCACCGCGACTTCATCGAGGAGCTGGAGCGGATCGCCCCGGATGGCGTCCGGATCGAATGGTCCGGGGACACGCTGATCATGCAGGCATCGCCGTCCAACATTCATCAGCTCAACGTGGCCCAGGTGAGAAGGCAATTCGAGCAGCATGCTCCTGAGGGCTATCTGCCCAGTGAGCGGAGCGAAATCGTCAGCCCGGACGTCTCGAAGGGACGCGAGCCGGACCTGACGTACCTTCCGATCGACGTCCTCTCCGCGTCGGGCAACAAGGCCCCAGCCGCGGAAGCTCTGATCGCGGTGGAGATCGTGTCGCCGTCCAACCCGGGCAACGACTGGATGGACAAGCTGCACGACTACGCCGTGATGCGCATCCCGCTCTATCTGATCGTGGACCCGCGTCAGCAGACGGTGACGCTGTTCTCCGAGCCGAACCACGACCGGTATCACACCCGTAGCGACCGGAAGTTCGGCGATGCGATCACGATTCCCGAGCCCTTCGGCTTCACGCTGAGCCTGTCGAAGCTCGTTCCCTACAAGGACTGATGCTCCGGAACTGCGGGTGAGGGGGCGCTACTGCACCTTGCTGTACCAGCGCCGGTGCACCAGGGGCTCGACGCACAGGACGGCGGCGCCCGCGACCGCGCCGACCAGCAGGGCGGGCGCACCGCCGCCGTTGAGGAGGGCGCCGACGCAGGCGACGGCGACTGCGAGTGGGCGCAGCAGGGTCAGCGGGCCGAGGCCGATGACCATGGCGAGGGTGCTGGCGCGGAACGGCAGGGTGAAGTAGGCGGCGAGGGAGAGCAGGACGGCTGCCGCATAGAGGGCGAGGGGGAGCAGGTAGCCCCAGCCGCCGGCGGCCAGGGCGGCGTAGGTCCACCCCTGGTCGGAGGCCGTGAGCAGCGGGAGGGCGGCGGCCAGCGCGGGCGCGAGCAGCAGGGCTGCCCCCACTGCCAGCCCGCGCCCGGCGGCCCGGAGGTTGCCCTGGTGCTTGCGGATGCGGGCGTCGCGTCCGGCGTAGGCGCGGAAGCCGCTGAAGGCCGCGTCGACCAGGCCGAGCAGGACGAGCGGCACGGCGGGCGTCATCGGGTGGCCTCGGTGAGCTGCTCGGGGCCGACCAGGCGGCGGGCGGCCCGACCGAGGGCCTGGCGCACGCACAGGGCAGCACCCTAGAGGCTGCCGGTAGCTGCGCGTAATGCCGGTGAGTGGGGGCGGGTGGGCGTGATAGACCAGTCGGCATTATGAATATCTGCGTCTTCTGCTCCGCGTACTCGCTCGACGACCGTTACTCCGCCCCCGCCGCCGAGTTCGCCCGGCTCCTCGGGGAGGGCGGCCACACCCTGGTCTGGGGCGGGTCCAACGCCGGGCTGATGGGGCTGCTGGCCGACGAGGTGAAGGCGGCGGGCGGCCGACTGGTCGGCGTGCTGGTCGAGATGCTGAAGCACAAGGGGTACGCCGGCGCCGACGAGCTCGTCATGACCGCCGATCTGGCCGAGCGGAAGCGGGAGTTGGCTGCCCGTGCGGACGCCATCGTGGTGCTGGTCGGCGGGTTGGGGACCATGGACGAGGTCACCGAGGTGCTGGAGCTCAAGAAGCACGGGATCTTCGACAAGCCGGTGGTCGTCCTGGACACCGAGGGCTTCTACGCAGGTCTGCGCACCCAGCTGGAGCGGATGGACGCCGAGGGATTCCTGCCGCGGTCGCTCTCCGAGCTGATCAGCTTTGCCGACACGCCCGCCGAGGTTTTTGCGCAGCTCAAGGCCTGAGAGGATCGGAGCCATGGCTGCACATCTGATCACCGGCGCCGGTTCCGGCATCGGCGCCGTCCTGACCGAGAAGCTCGCCGAGCGCGGGGACGAGCTCTGGCTGCTGGCCCGCGACGCCCGTCGGGCCGCCGAGCTGCGCGACCGCTTCCCGGGCGCCCGCACCCTGGTGGGGGACCTCGGCGACCCCGGCAAGCTGTCCTGGGCCTTCGGGCACCAGGCACTGCCCGTCACCCTCGACTCGCTGCTGCACGTCGCGGGCATGGTCGAGCTCGGCACGGTCGGCGAGCTGCCGGTGAAGGCCTGGCAGGAGACGCTCAACGTCAACCTGGTCGCCCCCGCCGAGCTGACCCGGCTGCTGCTGCCCTCGCTCCGCCTCGCCAAGGGCCACGTGGTCTTCGTCAACTCCGGCGCCGGCCTCACCGCCCACGCCGAGTGGTCGGCGTACGCGGCCAGCAAGCACGGCCTCAAGGCGCTGGCCGACGCGCTGCGCCAGGAGGAGCACGCGAACGGCGTCCGGGTCACCTCGGTCTACCCCGGTCGCACCGCCACCGCGATGCAGGTCAAGGTGCACCAGCAGGAGGGCAAGGAGTACGACGCCGGCCGCTGGATCGCGCCGGAGTCCGTGGCCAAGGCGATCATCGCCGCCCTGGACGCCTCCCGGGACGCCGAGATCACCGACCTCACCGTCCGCCCGGGGCGGTAGGCCACCGTGGTGCGGGCGGTCGGCCCGGCCGTCCGCCCGCACCACGGAGTTCGACCGAACTTCCTGGTCTCGTCCAGCCGCCCATGGCACGATATGCCGCGCCCTTCCCCCGAGTGCGGGGGCAGGGGCTCTTCGTAGGCGATGCCACATCGCCATGCCCATGGGGGGTTCCAATTTCCAGATCCCGTACGGCTCTGGCCGTCGGTGCGACGCTGCTGGCCGGGACGGTCGGTCTGCCGGTCGTCGGTGCGAGCGGCGCGGCTGCCGCGGGCAGCACGCTCTACGTCAACAACGCCGCGGGTGCCAACTGCACCGACAGCGGCAGCGGCGCCCAGTCGGCGCCGTACTGCACCATCGGCGCGGCCGCGGCGGTCGTCCAGCCGGGGCAGACGGTCGAGATCGCGGGCGGTACCTACAACGAGAACCTGACCATCACCCGGTCGGGCACGGCCGAGGCGCCGATCACCTTCCGCGCCACCAAGGCGGACTGGTCCGCCTCCCCGCAGAGCGCGGGCACCCAGATCGGGACGTGGGACAAGCCCGTCGACGGATTCACCGTCAAGGGCGCCCAGCACCTGCGCTTCGAGAACCTCGCCATCAACGGGGCCTTCCAGAAGACCACCCTGCTGGTGGACGGCGCCCGCGACGTGTCCTTCGACCGGACGATGATCTACAGCGGTGGCGGTGTGCACATCACCAACGGCTCCGCCGACGTGCGCTACGGGCGCGGCCAGTTCGGCTACGCCCAGGGCCCGGCGATCACCGTGGACGCCGGCTCCACCGGCACGGTCGTGACCACCAATGTGGTCCAGGCGAACTACGTCGACAACATGGTGGGCATCCTGGTCAAGGACGCGCCGAACACCGACGTGGTGGCCAACACCGTCTACGCGTCCTGCTTCGCCGGGATCGTGCTGGACGGCACGTCGACCGGTGCGGTGGTCGAGAACAACGTGGTGAACACCGCGCAGTTCATGCAGAAGCCGTGCGACACCCCGGCCAGGGCCACCGGGATCAGCGTCGGGGCGAACGCCGTCTCCGGCGCCAAGGTCGACTACAACGTGATCGACCCGCGCAGCGGTGGCGCCGCCTACAGCTGGGCCGGTGCGAACTTCACCACCCAGAACCAGTTCACCGCGAACACCGGTCAGGGCGCGCACGACTTCGTGGCGCCCAGCTGGGCGCCCAAGGGCCCCGACTCGCCGGTCGACCACACCATCGACTCGGCTGACGAGAACGCTCCGGGCATGCTGCCCACCGACCTCATCGGCGTGGCGCCGGCCGACGACCCGACGGTGCCCAACACCGGTACGGGCAGCGGTTTCCGCGACCGCGGCGCGTACGAGGACCAGGACTTCGGCAGCGCCTTCACCCCGGCCGGTCCGACGCGTCTGCTGGACACCCGTCAGCCGATCGGCGTTCCGGTGGCGCAGGCCGTGCCCGCGTGGGGCACCGTCGATCTGCCGGTGACGGGTGTGGCCGGGGTTCCGGCCACCGGTGTGACGGCGGTGACGATGAACGTGACGGTGACCGAGCCGCAGCAGGACGGGCACCTCACCGTCTACCCGCACGGTGACGCGCTGCCGGACGCGTCCAACCTGAACTGGACGGCCGGGCGGACGATTCCGAACCTGGTGACGGTGCCGGTGAAGGACGGCAAGGTGTCGTTCTACAACGCCTCCGGCGGCACCGTGCACGTGATCGCCGACCTGGAGGGCTACTACAGCCCGAAGGGCTCGCTGTTCCACGCCCAGGGTCCGACGCGTCTGCTGGACACCCGTCAGCCGATCGGCGTTCCGGTGGCGCAGGCCGTGCCCGCCTGGGGCACCGTCGATCTGCCGGTGACGGGTGTGGCGGGGGTTCCGGCGTCGGGTGTGACGGCGGTGACGATGAACGTGACGGTGACCGAGCCGCAGCAGGACGGGCACCTGACGGTCTTCCCGCACGGTGACGCGCTGCCGGACGCGTCCAACCTGAACTGGGTCGCGGGCCGGACGATTCCGAACCTGGTGACGGTGCCGGTGAAGGACGGCAAGGTGTCGTTCTACAACGCCTCCGGCGGCACCGTGCACGTGATCGCCGACCTCGCGGGCTACTACGCCACCGAGGGCAAGCTCACCTACCGCCCGCTCGGCCCGTACCGGCTCGTCGACACCCGACAGGACACCCAGTGGGAGGAAGGCTCGCGCCCTGCGGGCACCGTTCCGGCCTGGGGCACCCTGGACATCCCGGTCGGCGAGCTCCCCAACGCCGCGGCGGTGACCCTGAACGTCACGGTGACCGAGCCCGGCGCCCAGGGGCACCTGACCGTCTACCCGCACGGTGACACCCTGCCGGACGCGTCGAACCTCAACTTCCTGCCCGGCGAGACCATCCCCAACCAGGTGGTCGTCCCGGTGAAGGACGGCAAGATCTCGCTCTACAACGCGAGCGGCGCCCCGCTGCACCTCGTGGTCGACGAGTTCGGCTTCCAGGCGTACTGACCCCGCTTCCGAACCACCGGCGGCCCCCGGTGCCGAGCTCCGCGCTCGGCACCGGGGGCCGTTCATGTGCAGGCCCAAGGCCGGTCAAAACCGCGTTGGCGGGGCCCCCTTGGCTGTGGAATGATCCGCTCCGCCCTCCGTTCGATCATGTTCGGACAGTGGAGGGCCACAAAGCGTCCTTCACGCTGAGAACATGCCCAGGGGGACTCCCATTTCCAGAACCCGTACCGCGCTGACCGTCGGCGCGCTGCTCGTCGGGACGGTCGGTCTGCCGGTCGTCGGTGCGAGCGGTGCGGCTGCCGAGGGCAGCACGCTCTACGTCAACAACGCCGCGGGTGCCAACTGCACCGACAGCGGCGCCGGTGCCCAGTCGGCGCCGTTCTGCACCATCGCCGCCGCAGCAGCGGTCGTCCAGCCGGGGCAGACGGTCGAGATCGCCGCGGGGGGCTACAACGGCTCCGCGGTGACCGTGACCCACTCCGGCACCGCCGACGCCCCGATCACCTTCCGCGGCCCGGCCCAGCAGTACTCGGCGGGCAGCCAGGCGCACTTCTCCGGCGGGGCGCCGAACTACCCGGACAGCGCCCTCGTGGTGAAGGGTGCCGACCACCTCCGGTTCGAGAACCTGTCGCTCGCGAGCAACCAGCGGCCGTCCGTCATCGTCGACGGTGGGCACGACATCACGTTCACCAACATCGCGGCCTCGGGCGGCGGCGTCAAGATCACCAATGCCTCCGACAAGGTGACCTGGGCCCGCGGCGAGTTCGCCTACGCGCCCGGCCCGCTGCTCCAGGTCGACGGCGGCTCCACCGGGACCGTCCTGACCACCAACGTGATCCAGCCCAACAGCGTCGACAACATGACCGGCATCCTGGTCAAGGACGCCCCCAACACCGTCGTGGTGGCCAACACCATCAACTCGCCCTGCTTCAACGGGATCGTGCTGGACGGCACGTCGACCGGTGCGGTGGTCGAGAACAACGTGGTGAACACCGCGAAGAACCAGAACGCGGCCTGCGACACCCCGGCCAACGCCACCGGGATCAGCGTCGCGGCGAACGCGACCTCCGGCACCACGGTCGACTACAACCTGATCGACCCGCGCAGCGGTGGCGCCGCCTACAGCTGGGCCGGTGCGAACTTCACCACCCAGAACCAGTTCACCGCGAACACCGGTCAGGGCGCACACGACTTCGTCGACCTGACCTACGTGCCGAAGGGCCCGAACGCTCCGGTCGACCACCGGATCGACTCGGCCGACGAGAACGCCCCGGGCATGCTGCCCACCGACCGTGGTGGCTACGCCCCGGTGGACGACCCGACGGTGCCCAACACCGGTACGGGCAGCGGTTTCCGCGACCGCGGTGCGATCGAGGACCAGGACTTCGGCAGTGCCTTCACTCCGGCCGGTCCGACGCGTCTGCTGGACACCCGTCAGCCGATCGGCGTTCCGGTGGCGCAGGCCGTGCCCGCGTGGGGCACCGTCGATCTGCCGGTGACGGGTGTGGCCGGGGTTCCGGCCACCGGTGTGACGGCTGTGACGATGAACGTGACGGTGACCGAGCCGCAGCAGGACGGCCACCTGACCGTCTACCCGCACGGTGACGCCCTGCCGACCGCGTCCAACCTCAACTGGACGGCCGGGCGGACGATTCCGAACCTGGTGACGGTGCCGGTGAAGGACGGCAAGGTCTCCTTCTACAACGCCTCGGGCGGCACGGTGCACGTGATCGCCGACCTGGAGGGCTACTACAGCCCCAAGGGCTCGCTGTTCCACGCCCAGGGTCCGACGCGTCTGCTGGACACCCGTCAGCCGATCGGCGTCCCGGTGGCGCAGGCCGTCCCGGCGTGGGGCACCGTCGATCTGCCGGTGACGGGTGTGGCCGGGGTTCCGGCCACCGGTGTGACGGCTGTGACGATGAACGTGACGGTGACCGAGCCGCAGCAGGACGGCCACCTGACCGTCTTCCCGCACGGTGACGCGCTGCCGGACGCCTCCAACCTGAACTGGGTCGCGGGCCGGACGATTCCGAACCTGGTGACGGTGCCGGTGAAGGACGGCAAGGTCTCCTTCTACAACGCCTCCGGTGGCACGGTGCACGTGATCGCCGACCTCGCGGGTTACTACGCCACCGAGGGCAAGGTCACCTACCGCCCGCTCGGCCCGATCCGGGTCGTCGACACCCGTGAGGACACCTACTGGGAGTCGGGCGTCCGCCCCGCGGGCACCGTTCCGGCCTGGGGCACCCTGGACATCCCGGTCGGCGAGGTCCCCAACGCCACGGCGATGACCCTGAACGTGACCGTCACCGAGCCGGGTGCCCAGGGCCACCTGACCGTCTACCCGCACGGTGACACCCTGCCGGACGCGTCGAACCTCAACTTCCTGCCCGGCGAGACCATCCCCAACCAGGTCGTGGTCCCCGTGAAGGACGGCAAGATCTCGCTCTACAACGCGAGCGGCGCCCCGCTGCACCTCGTGGTCGACGAGTTCGGCTACCAGGGGTACTGATCCCGCTGACCCCGGTCCCCAACCGACGGCCCCGGTCCCGAGCCCCGCGCTCGGCACCGGGGCCGTCCGCATGAGTAGGCTCGGACGGGTGAGCACCCCACACCCCTTCCCCGACCTGCGCGGCGCCGCGACCGGCGTCGGCTCGCTGCCCGGCACCGACGCCCGCGAGGCCGCCAAGACCTCCACCGGGGCGCTGGAGCAGCTGCCGTTCCTGCCCGAGCTGCCCGCGCGCGGCCCGGGCGCCGACATGATCGGCCGCAGCGCCGGCCTGCTGGTCGAGCTGTTCGCGCAGACCGAGCCCAGCGGCTGGCGCTTCGCCGACCGCCCTGGCCGGGACACCCGGCGCGCCCACTCCTGGCTCGGTGAGGACCTGGACGCGCTGGAGGAGTTCACCCAGGGCTACCAGGGCGCGCTCAAGGTCCAGGCCGTCGGCCCGTGGACGCTGGCGGCGAGCATCGAGCTCAAGCACGGCGAGAAGGCGCTCGCCGACCACGGCGCCTGCCGGGACATCGCCGGCTCGCTCACCGAGGGCCTGCGCCGCCACCTCGCGGACGTCCGCAAGCGCGTCCCGGGCGCACAACTCGTCCTCCAGCTGGACGAGCCCTCGCTGCCCGCCGTCCTCGCGGGCCGGGTGAAGACCGCGAGCGGCTTCCAGCGGCTGCGCGCCGTCGACCGGCAGATCGCGGAGGAGGTGCTGCGGGAGCTGATCCGCGGCCTGGACGTGCCCGTGGTCGTGCACAGCTGCGCTCCGGACGTCCCGGTCCCGCTGCTGCGTCGCGCCGGAGTCGCCGGGATCTCGCTCGACTTCTCGCTCCTCGGCGAGCGCCAGGACGACGACCTCGGCGAGGCGGTCGAGGCGGGCACGGCGATCCTCGCTGGTGTCGTCCCCTCCACCGACCAGGCGGTGTCGGACCCTGCCGGTAGTGTCCAGGGTGTCAGGACCTTGTGGCGCAGGCTCGGGTTCGCCCCGGAGCTGCTGGGCCGCCGCGTGCTGGTGACACCGACCTGCGGGCTGGCCGGGGCCTCCCCGGCGTACGCGCGCAAGGCGCTGTCGCTCGCCGATCGGGCGGCACGGAGCCTGGTGGACAACCCGGAATGAGAACGTAGGAGGGCTTGCGGTGACGGCTGTCGAGGGCTGGGAGGACATCCCGGCGGAGGTGCGCAGGCGGCACGCCGAACTGGCGGCGGAGATCACCGACCACCGGACCCGGTACTACGAGCAGGACGCTCCGATCGTCAGCGACGCCGAGTTCGACACGCTGATGCGCGAGCTGGAGGCGATCGAGGCCGGGCACCCGGCCCTGATCACCCCGGACTCGCCGACCCAGAAGGTCGGCGGCGACGTCGCGGAGGGCTTCACCAAGGTCGAGCACCGGGAGCGCCTGCTCAGCCTGGACAACGCCATGGACGACGAGGAGCTCGCCGCCTGGGCCGAGCGGGTCGCCCGGGAGCTGGCGGGCATCGACTACCACTACCTGTGCGAACTCAAGGTGGACGGCCTGGCCGTCAACCTCACGTACGAGAAGGGCGAGTTGGTGCTCGCCGCGACCCGCGGCACCGGCCGGGTCGGCGAGGACATCACCGCCAACGTCCGCACCATCAAGGAGATCCCGCACCGGCTCAAGGGCGACAACGTCCCCGAACTGGTCGAGATCCGCGGCGAGGTGTACCTCCCGACCGAGGCCTTCGAGGAGCTGAACGCCTCACTCGCGGCGGAGAACGAGCGCCGCAGGACGGAGAACGAGGCACGCGCCAAGGAGGGCAAGCGCCCGCAGGCCCTTGTCAAGCTGTTCGCCAACCCCCGCAACGCCGCCGCCGGTTCGCTGCGCCAGAAGGACCCGCACGTCACCGCCTCCCGCCCGCTGCACATGGTGGTGCACGGCATCGGTGCCCGGGTCGGCTTCGACATCGACTGCCAGTCGCACGCCTACGACCTGCTGCGCGAGTGGGGCCTGCCGACCGCCCGGCACAACGAGGTGGTCAAGACCCTCGACGAAGTGCGGGCGTTCATCAAGCGCTTCGGGGAGCAGCGGCACTCGGTCGAGCACGAGATCGACGGCGTGGTCGTCAAGGTCGACGAGATCGCCCTGCAGGGCCGGCTCGGCTCCACCTCCAAGTCCCCGCGCTGGGCGATCGCCTGGAAGTACCCGCCGGAGGAGGTCACCGGCAAGCTGGCCGAGATCAAGGTCGGCATCGGTCGCACCGGCCGGGCCACCCCGTACGCGGTGCTGGCCGAGCCGGTGAAGGTGGCCGGCTCGATGGTCCAGTACGCGACGCTGCACAACCAGGAGGTCGTCAAGGCGAAGGGCGTGCTGCTCGGTGACACCATCGTGCTGCGCAAGGCCGGTGACGTGATCCCGGAGATCCTCGGGCCGGTGGAGGATCTGCGGGACGGCACCGAGCAGGAGTTCGTGATGCCCTCGCACTGTCACGAGTGCGGGGCCGAGCTGCGTCCGATGTCCGAGGGCGACATCGACCTGCGCTGCCCCAACGCCCAGTTCTGTCCGGCGCAGATCCGCGAGCGGATCGCCTTCCTGGGCGGTCGCTCATCGCTGGACATCGACGGCCTCGGCTACGTCGCGGCCACCGCGCTGACCCAGCCGCTGGAGCCGGCCGAGGCGCCGGTGAAGGACGAGGGCGACATCTTCGGGCTGACGATGGAACAGCTGCTGCCGATCAAGGTGCTGGTGCGCGACCAGAAGACGGGCATGCCCAAGCTGGACGACCGCACCGGCAAGGAGAAGGAGGCCACTTTCTTCGCCAACCAGAAGGGCGATCCGAAGAAGACCGCCAGCGTGCTGCTGGAGAACCTGGAGAAGGTGAAGGACCGCCCGCTCTGGCGGTTCCTCAACGGCCTCTCGATCCGGCACGTGGGCCCGGTCGCGGCGCAGGAGCTGGCCCGCGAGTTCCGTGACCTGGACCGGATCTTCTCGGCCACCGAGGAGGAGCTGGCCGCGGTCGAGGGGGTCGGGCCGATCATCGCCCGGTCGGTGGTCGAGTGGTACCAGGAGGAGTGGCACCGCGACATCCTGGAGAAGTGGCGCGCCGCCGGCGTCGGCTTCACCGAGGAGTTCGCGGACGAGGAGGAGGCGGAGCGCCCGCTGGAGGGCCTGACCGTGGTCGTCACCGGCACCCTGGCCGGGCACACCCGGGACGGTGCCAAGGAGGCGCTGACCTCGCGCGGAGCGAAGGTGACCGGCTCGGTTTCGAAGAAGACCGATTTTGTGGTCGCCGGTGACAACCCGGGGTCCAAGTACGACAAGGCCGTTCAGCTCGGACTGCCGGTGCTGGATGACGCGGGCTTCGCCGTCCTGCTCGCCGACGGACCGTCGGCCGCCCGCGCCCACCTGGGACTTCCGGAGCCGGAGGCGGCCGTCGAGCCGCAGGAGGCGCCCACCGAGGGCTGATCCGAGGCCGCCCCGAGCGGCCGGTGCCCCGATCCGTGTTGTTATCGTCCTGATGCAGCGTCACCGGGTGTCGTTCAGTGAAAGCGGGCATTGTGTCACTGTGCGGCACCCGGGCGCGGTGGCGCGTTTCCGGTTGTCCGAAAGTCTGCCCACCGGGTGGACCCCGGCATACCCTGGAGCGCAACAGAGTGTCAGCAGGGGTGGGGGCACCGGCTGAGCCGGGGCTCCTCGGGGTCGCTCCATGCCCGGCAGCTGTCGGTACCAGCGCGGTGCCTCACCGTAAGGCGGCCTGACGGGGGCGGGCCCGACGGAGGACAGGGCTTATGGATCGTACGACCGGCGGCGTGCCCACACGCCCGCCGCAGGGGGTGGCGGGTGCGGTCCTGCTGCTCGGCGTGCTGCTGGCCGGAGCCGCTCCGCTCATCCCGCTGGCCGTCCTGGTCTACCGGTACGAACCCGAACTGCTGCCGCTGTTCGCGGTGCCGCTGGCGGTGCTGGTGGCCGCCTGGCGGATCGCCCGGGACCGCGCCCGCGACCAGCTGACCGACCCGCTGACGGACCTGCCCAACCGTCAGGCCCTGTTGCTGGCCGCCCAGGAGGCGATCGCCGAGCGCGAGGAGGGCTACAGCGTCGGTCTCATCCTGCTCGATCTCGATCGATTCCGATCACTCAACGACACACTAGGACATACGGCTGGTGACCGGCTGCTGGTTCACATCGCCCGCCGGCTCCACCGCGCGCTGCGCTCCGGCGGCACGGCCGGCAGCGCCACCCGGGAGTCCATCGACGACGTCTTCGTCGGCCTGCCCCGGCACTACCGGCGCGGCCGCCCGATGGTGGCCCGGATGGGCGGCGACGAGTTCGCCGTGCTGCTGCCCGGCATCAACTGCCCGGACAGCCTGGAGCGGGTCGCCAAGGCGCTGATCGCCGAACTCGCCGCGCCGATCCGCCTGGACGGCCTGCTGCTGGTGCTGGAGGCCAGCGCCGGTGTCTGCGTCTACCCGCAGGACGCCCAGGACGCCGAGTCGCTGCTGCGCCGCGCCGACGTGGCGATGGGCCACGCCCAGCGCGAGTGCAGCGGCGTCGCCCAGTACGACGAGACCCAGGACGCCGACACCCCGTACCGGATCGGGCTGCTCGGGGACCTGCGCCGGGCCCTGGAGACCGGCGAGGTGCAGCTGCACTACCAGCCGAAGGTGGCCTTCGACGGCAGGGTGGTCGGCCTGGAGGCGCTGCTGCGCTGGGAGCGGCCCGGGCAGGGGAGGGTCTCGCCGGACGAGTTCGTCGGGCTCGCCGAGTCCAGCGGCCTGATGCCCCGGCTCACCGACTACGTGCTGGAGGCGGCCGTCGGCCAGCTCGCCTACTGGCGCGACATGGGCCTGCAGGTGCAGGTCGCGGTCAACGTCTCGCCGCGCGACGTGCTCAACCCCGGCTTCGCCCAGCGCGTCGCCGGACACCTCGTCCGCCACCAGGTGCCGGCCCACGCGCTCCAGCTGGAGATCACCGAGCGGCTGCTGCTGGACGACTCCCGGCGAGCCGCCGACACCCTGGCCGAGCTGCGCGGCTACGGCGTCGGGATGTCCCTGGACGACTTCGGCACCGGACACTCCTCGCTGGTGCGGCTGCGCAGCCTGCCGGTCGGCGAGCTGAAGATCGACCGCTCCTTCGTCTCCCGGATGGTCGCCGACGACCACGACGCGGCGGTGGTGCGCTGCTCGGTGGAGCTCGCCCACTCGCTCGGCCTGACCGTGGTGGCCGAGGGCGTCGAGGACGACGAGACCTGGGAGCGGCTGCACCGCATGGGCGTGGACGCCGTCCAGGGCTGGCTGGTGTCGGCCGCGCTGCCCGCCGAGCAGGCCACCGCCTGGCTGCGGGTGCACCGCACCACCTCCGCCCCGCCGGTGGAGCGCCTCGGCGCCCCGCCGCAGCTCCCGTCGATCATCAAGCCGGTCGCCCCGCCGGTCGCCCAGCCCACCCCGCTGCCAACCCCGCTGCCCCCGGTGCTGCCCCCGGTGCTGCCGCCGGTGCTGCCCCCGGCCGTCCGGGCCGTGCCGTGCAGCCAGCCGTTGCAGGCCGCGCAGCTGGAGATCAAGGCGCCCGGCACCCAGGGTTGGGCCCGTACCAGGCCGCAGTAGCCGCGCCTCGGGACGCCGCGCCGCCCGTGATGAAGGGGGGCACACCGTAACTCGTTGGAAGGGGGCCGGGCCCGGCCCCATAGGATGGGGTCCAAAGACCACGAGGACGGAGCGCCGAACCAGGCTGCTCCTGCCCGGGCCCGGCACCGCCGCAGGCGACGCCGGGTCTCACCAGAACTCACCCTGAGGATCGCTGCATGCCTGGCATCACGCGCGAGGAGGTCGCCCACCTCGCCCGGCTGTCGCGTCTTGAGCTGAAGCCCGAAGAGCTGGACCACTTCGCCGAGCAGCTCGACGTGATCATCGGCGCGGTCGCCCGCGTTTCCGAGGTCGCCGGACAGGACGTCCCGCCGACCTCCCACCCGCTGCCGCTGACCAACGTCATGCGCGCGGACGAGGTGCGGCCGTCGCTCACCCCGGAGCAGGCGCTGTCCGGCGCCCCCGCCGCCGAGGAGCAGCGTTTCCGTGTGCCGCAGATCCTCGGGGAGGACTGACCGAGATGACCGAGCTGATTCGCTACACCGCGGCCGAGACCGCCGCCGCCATCGCCAAGGGCGAGGTGTCCGCCGTCGAGGTGGCCCAGGCGCACCTGGACCGCATCGAGGCCGTCGACAAGAAGGTCAACGCCTTCCTGCACGTCGACACCGAGGGCGCGCTGAACGCCGCCAAGGCCGTCGACGACAAGCGCGCCAAGGGCGAGGAGCTGGGCCCGCTGGCCGGCGTCCCGCTGGCGCTGAAGGACGTCTTCACCACCAAGGGCGTCCCGACCACCTGCGGCTCCAAGATGCTCGAGGGCTGGATCCCGCCGTACGACGCCACGCTGACCAGCCGTCTCAAGGACGCCGGCGTCGTCATCCTCGGCAAGACCAACATGGACGAGTTCGCGATGGGCTCCTCCACCGAGAACTCCGCCTACGGCCCGACCGGCAACCCGTGGGACCTCACCCGCATCCCCGGCGGCTCCGGCGGCGGTTCGGCCGCCGCGCTGGCCGCCTTCGAGGCCCCGCTGGCGATCGGCACCGACACCGGCGGCTCGATCCGCCAGCCCGGCGCCGTCACCGGCACCGTCGGCGTCAAGCCGACCTACGGCTCGGTGTCCCGCTACGGCCTGGTCGCCTTCTCCAGCAGCCTGGACCAGGGCGGCCCGTGCGCCCGCACCGTGCTGGACGCGGCCCTGCTGCACGAGGCCATCGCCGGGCACGACCCGCTGGACTCCACCTCGATCGACGCGCCGGTCCCGGCCGTGGTCGAGGCCGCGAAGCTGCGTGACGTCCGCGGCATGCGGATCGGCGTGGTCAAGGAGTTCGCCGGCGAGGGCTACCAGGCCGGCGTGATGCAGCGCTTCAACGAGTCGGTGGAGCTGCTGCGCGAGCTGGGTGCCGAGGTCGTCGAGGTCTCCTGCCCGTCCTTCACCCTGGCGCTGCCGGCCTACTACCTGATCGCGCCGTCGGAGTGCTCCTCCAACCTGGCCCGCTTCGACGCGATGCGCTACGGCCTGCGGGTCGGCGACGACGGCAGCCGCTCGGCCGAGGAGGTCACCGCGCTGACCCGCGAGGCCGGCTTCGGCGACGAGGTCAAGCGCCGCATCATCCTGGGCACCTACGCCCTGTCCTCGGGCTACTACGACGCCTACTACGGCTCGGCCCAGAAGGTGCGCACGCTCATCTCGCGCGACTTCGACGCCGCCTTCGCCGGGGTGGACGTGCTGGTCTCGCCGACCACGCCGACCACCGCCTTCCCGATCGGCGAGCGCGCCGACGACCCGATGGCGATGTACCTGGCCGACCTGTGCACGATTCCGTCGAACCTGGCGGGCAACGCGGCCATGTCGCTGCCGGTCGGCCTGGCCCCGGAGGACAATCTCCCGGTCGGCCTGCAGATCATCGCGCCCGCGATGGCGGATGACCGCCTGTACCGCGTGGGTGGCGCCGTCGAGGCCGCACTCAACGACAAGTGGGGGCACACCCTGCTGGAGGAGGTACCGGCACTGTGAGCAAGATCGAGAAGGCCAAGGCCCAGTCTGCCTCTTTGAAGGGGTGGAAGCACACCAAGCCCGGCCTCTGGCTGTCCATCGGCACCAGCGCCTTCGGTGCCGTCTCCGTGGTCAAGGACGTCCGCAAGGCCCGCGAGGAGAGCGACACCCTCAAGCTGGTCAACGCCCTGGTCGGTGCCGCCGCGCTGATCACCGGCACCGCCCTGCTGGTGCGCGAGCTGCGTCAGCTGGGCTCCGACGACGTGCTGCTGGGCTGAGCTGAGCGCCCCGGCCCGGCCCCGCGTCACGCGGCGGCCGGGCCCGTACCTCCCAAGCTTCAAGTGAGAAGGGACGCTGTGAGCGTCATGAACCTGGTCTCCTACGAGGACGCTCTCGCGTCCTACGACCCGGTGATGGGCCTTGAGGTCCACGTCGAGCTCGGTACCAAGACCAAGATGTTCTGCGGTTGCTCGACCGAGCTGGGCGCCGAGCCGAACACCCAGACCTGCCCCACCTGCCTGGGCCTGCCGGGCTCGCTGCCGGTGGTCAACGCGGTGGGCGTGGAGTCGGCCGTCAAGATCGGCCTGGCGCTGAACTGCGAGATCGCCGAGTGGTGCCGGTTCGCGCGGAAGAACTACTTCTACCCGGACATGCCCAAGAACTTCCAGACCTCGCAGTACGACGAGCCGATCGCCTTCAACGGCTACCTCGACGTGCAGCTGGAGGACGGCTCGACCTTCCGCGTGGAGATCGAGCGCGCCCACATGGAGGAGGACACCGGCAAGTCCAGCCACGTCGGTGGCGCGACCGGCCGCATCCACGGCGCCACCCACTCGCTGCTCGACTACAACCGGGCCGGCATCCCGCTGATCGAGATCGTCACCAAGCCGATCACCGGCGCCGGCGAGCGCGCCCCCGAGGTCGCCAAGGCGTACGTCGCCGAGCTGCGCGAGGTCATCCGCTCGCTGGGCGTCTCCGAGGCCCGGATGGACAAGGGCCAGATGCGCTGCGACGTCAACCTGTCGCTGCGCCCGAACGGCACCGAGACGTTCGGCACCCGCTCGGAGACCAAGAACGTCAACTCGCTGCGCAGCGTGGAGCGGGCCGCCCGGTTCGAGATCCGGCGGCACGCCACCGTGCTGACCGACGGCGGCACCATCGTCCAGGAGACCCGCCACTTCCACGAGGACGACGGCACCACCACCTCGGGCCGGATCAAGGACAACGCCGAGGACTACCGCTACTTCCCGGAGCCGGACCTGGTGCCGGTGGCCCCCGCCCGCGAGTGGGTCGAGGAGCTGCGCGCCGCCCTGCCGGAGCTGCCGCGGGTGCGCCGCGCCCGGCTGCAGGCCGAGTGGGGCCTGTCCGACAAGGACATGCAGTCCGTGCTCAACGCCGGTGCGGTGGAGCCGATCCAGGAGACCATCGCGGCCGGTGCCCCGGCCGACCAGGCCCGCAAGTGGTGGATGGGCGAGCTGGCCCGCCGCGCCAACGAGACCGGCACCGAGCTGACCGAGCAGCCGATCACCCCGGCGCAGGTCGCCCGGGTCGCCGCGCTGGTCGCCGAGGGCAAGCTGAACGACAAGCTGGCCCGCCAGGTCATCGAGGCCGTGCTGGCCGGCGAGGGCGAGCCGGACGAGGTCGTCGAGAAGCGCGGCCTGGCCGTGGTCTCGGACGACTCCGCGCTGGGTGCCGCCGTCGACCAGGCCATCGCCGAGAACGAGGCGATCGCCGCCAAGATCCGCGACGGCAAGGTCCAGGCCGTGGGCGCGCTGGTCGGCGCGGTCATGAAGGCCACCCGCGGCCAGGCGGACGCCGCCCGCGTGAAGGACTTGATCCTGGAGAAGCTGGGCGCTGCCTGAGTCCTGAGGGGCACCTAGGCTGTCAACCCTGCCTTCCTAAGGCATCTAAGGCATCTAAGGCCCTCTAAGTAAGGCCTAAGGCCCGGTCTCACCTCTGTATTGGGGTGAGACCGGGCCTTAAACCTTTTTCCAGGCCCGATCTAAGGCATCCGGGCCCCGGAAGATCGGGCACGCTCCCGATGTGGCACCCCCGCCTGGGGGAGGAAGCTCTTACTCGACAGCGAAACGCAGTGAGACCCAAAAGGGGAACCCGAAGTGATCGAGTACGAGATCATCCAGCAGCAGGCCCACGAGCTCGAGGCCCGCGCCGAACACGAGCGCCTGGTGCGCGAGGCCAAGGAGGCGCGCCGCCTGCGCCGCCGTCCGGTCGCCGCCCGCTTCCAGCGGCGCCCCGCGCGTCAGACCGAATGCTGACGGTCCGGCACCGTGACGGTGCCGAGGGAGGTCCGGAGGGGGAGGCGCCGCGGGTGAGCGCCTCCCCCTCCGGGCTTTCCACCACGCCCTCGTCCACGCCCTCGTCGACGACCGAGGCCGGGCGTTCGCCCGGGGAGATAACCCCTCCTCCCGCCGCCACCGGCTATGGCATGCTCGCCTCCATGCAGCAGATATCGGTCAGTCCCGTCTTCGTCGGCCGCGGCAGCGAGATCACCGAACTGACCGAAGCGCTGCGCCGGGCGGGCACCGGCAGCCCCCAGGCCGTCCTGATCGGCGGCGAGGCCGGCGTCGGCAAGACCCGGCTGCTGGAGGAGTTCCTGCAGCGGGCCTGCGACCGCGGAGCGGTCATCACGCTCGGCAGCTGTCTGGAGGTCGGCGCCGAGGGCCTGCCGTACGCGCCGCTGGCCGGCGCGCTGCGCCGGCTGCACCGCTCGCTGGGCACCGAACTGGAGGCCGCCGCGGCCGGCAGTGAGGGGCATCTCGCCCTCCTGCTCTCCGAGTTCGGCGAGGTGGACGGCGAACCCAACGACGAGTACAGCCGGGCCCGGCTGTTCGAGCACACCGCGAGGCTGTTCGAACGGCTCGGCGCGGAGCGTACCCTCGTCCTCGCCGTCGAGGACCTGCACTGGTCCGACCGCTCCACCCGCGAACTGCTGGCCTTCCTGGTGCGCACCCTGCACCGCTCCCGGGTGCTGCTGGTCGCCACCTACCGCACCGACGACCTGCACCGCCGCCACCCGCTGCGCCCCTTCCTGGCCGAGCTCGAACGGCTGCGCACCGTCCAGCGGTTGGAGCTGGAGCGGTTCCGCCGCCGCGAGGTCGCCGCCCAGCTGGCCGGCATCCTCGGCACCGCCGCCCCCGACCAGCAGCTGGTGGACCGCATCCACCGCCGCTCGGAGGGGAACCCGTTCTTCGTCGAGGAGTTGGCCACCTCCTTCCAGGACGGCTGCGGCGCCGGGCTGACCGACTCGCTGCGGGACATCCTGCTGGTCCGGGTCGAGGGCCTGGACGAGGAGGCCCAGCGGGTGGTGCGGATCGCCGCCGAGGGCGGATCGCACGTCGAACACGCCCTGCTGGCCGCCGTCCTGGAGGACGACGAGGAGGCGCTGATCGAGGCGCTGCGCGCGGCCGTCGGCGCCAACATCCTGCGCCCGGACAGCGAGGGCGAGGGCTACCGCTTCCGCCACGCGCTGGTCCGCGAGGCGGTCTCGGACGACCTGCTGCCCGGCGAACGGCACCGGATCAACCGCAAGTTCGCGCTCGCCGTGGAGGCTCAGCCGCAGCTCGTCCCCGGTGACGCGCTGCCCGCCCGGCTGGCCAACTACTGGTACCAGGCGCACGACCCGGCCCGAGCCCTGCCGACCGCCCTGGACGCCGCCCGCGCGGCCCGGCGCCGCAACGCCTTCGCCGAGCAGCTCGGCCTGCTGGAACGCGCCCTGGAGCTGTGGGACATGGTCTCCGAGGAGGTGCTGGCGCACACCCTGCGCCCGTACGACTGGGCCGAGACCTACCCGCCCGGCTCCTGCGACCACAGCTCCGCCGACGCGGACTGCGACCGGATCCAGCTGGTCGACGTGCTGGCCGAGGCGGTGGTCGCGGCCCGGCGCTGCGGCGACCGCGAGCGCGGCCTGAGCCTGGCCAAGCGCGGGATCCGGCTGGTCGACGAGAACGAGCACCCGGTGCGCGCGGCCTGGTTCCGGATCAACCGGGCCCGGATGCTGGGCAACCTGCGCCGCTCCGGTGACGACGAGGAGATCGCCCGCGCGTACGCGCTGGTCGACCACCTGTCGCCGTCCGCCGTGCAGGCCGAGGTGTTCGCGCTGGCCGCCGGGACCGCGATGCTCAAGAAGGCCGGCCCCGAGCACATCGAGCTGGCCGAGCGGGCGATCCGGATCGCCCAGCAGGTCGGTGCGCACTCGGTCGAGGTGCACGCCCGGATGACCCTCGGCGGTCTGCGCCACGACGTGCAGGGCGACGCCGACGGCGGGCTGGCCGAGCTGGTCGGGGCGGTCGACGCGGCCCGCCGGCTGGGCGTGCCGGATCTGCTGCTGCGCGGCATCAACAACCTGGCCAGCGCGCAGCGCGGGATGGGCCGGGCCGAGGAGGCCGTCCGGCTGGCCCGGGAGGGCCTGGACTTCGCGGACGGCAACGGCCTGCTGCGCAACATCGGCACCATCCTGACCGGCAACCTGGTCGAGGCGCTGCTCGACCTCGGTCGGGTGCAGGAGGCCGACGAGGTGCTCTCCGCCTGCGAGCTGAGCAGCCTGAGCGGCACCCACGCCGAGTTCCTGGACCGGATGCGCGGCGAACTCGCCCTGCTGGCGGGGGACCTGCCCACCGCGGCGACCATGCTGGCCCAGGCGCGGGCGGCCAACCGGGTCGGCCAGGCCCAGCACAGCGTGCCGATCAGCCGGCTGGCGATGCGGGTCGCCGCGTACGGCGGGCGGCCGCTGGAAGCCCGGGCCGAACTGCTCGCCGCGCTCGCCGAGGACGGGCGGATCGGCCACGAGTCCGACGTCTACCCGCTGCTGGTGGAGGCCGCCGGGGTGGAGGCGGACAGCCGCGGCCTGCCCGAGGCCGAGGCGGGACGGGCCGAGGCGCTTGCCGCGATCGCCGCGGCGGCCGCCGAACTGCGCCCCCGGGCACCGCTGCACCAGGGCTGGGCCCGGCTGCTGGAGGCCGAACTGGACCGGGCCCGGGGGGCGGACACCCCCGGGCAGTGGGCCGAGGCGGTCACCGCGCTGCGGGCGGCCGCACTGCCGTACCCGCTGGCGCTCGCCCTGCTGCGCGGCGGCGAGGCCGAGGTGCAGGCCGGGCGGCGCGAGGCGGCGGCCGAACTGCTGCGCGAGGCGGCCGAACTGGCGGCCGCCCGGGGTGACCGGCTGCTGGGCTCGCAGATCACCGCGCTGGCCGAGCGGGCCGGGCTGAACCTGGCCCCGGCCGGTCGCCCGGCCGCCGAGGCCGCGCCGACCGGGTCCCCGGGGGACTCCTTCGGCCTCACCCCCCGTGAGCGGGACGTGCTTCGGTTGCTCGCGCGTGGCTGGACCAACCGGCAGATCGCCGAGGAGCTGTACATCTCTCCGAAGACGGCGAGCGTGCACGTGTCCAACATCCTGGGCAAGCTCGGGGTCGGCGGTCGCGGTGAGGCGGCCGCGCTGGCCCACCGACTGCGCCTGTTCCCCGACGACCTGGACCCCGCGGGTCGCTGAGACCGCAGGAAGCCGACCGTGCCCGGACGGTCGGCGCGCGGCACGGGCGGGGCGGGTGGGCGCCGTCGCGTGCTCCCGTGCGCGCCGCGTGAGCCCCTGCCCGCGCGCCGCCGCCAACCGGGCCGATCCGTCGGAATCCGGTGCATCCACCCACCGTGTCGCCATTACTCTAAGTTGAGTGTGCGTGTCATTGAGTGACGGAATTGGTGTAGGGTCCCGATCGGGAGCATCGGTGCGGTGCGGCGGCCGGAAGGCCGCCCACCCCCTGGGCCACCGTCCTGACGGGGCGCCAGGTCACCGCGTACGGCCGAGAGGTGCGCGGCCGGTGGTCCGTGGCCGGGGCGCCGGGCCCCGGGCCGGAGGGGGAGAGGCCGAGTGAGCTCCACCGACACGGTGCTGCCCGGAGCCGGACGGCCGGGCGTGCCGCCCGCCGACACGTCCGCCGTCGACCCGCCGGCACCCGCCCGGCGCGGCCCGCTGCGCCGGCTCCTGGGGAGCGGCGCGCTGCCCGGCCTCGCCCTCGGCGGGCTCTGCCTGGCCTACGCGCTGGGCGCGGCCGCCGGCTGGGGATCGTGCCAACTCTCCATCTTCATGGGCGACTTCGGCCTGGCCGCGGCGGCCCTCGCGGCCGCCCTGTCCTGCCTGGTGTACGGCTGTGCGGTCGACGGGCACGCCCGTCCGGCCTGGCTGCTGTTCGGCCTCTCCTCGCTCATGGTCGCCTTCGGCGACGGCACCTGGGGCTGGTACGAGCTGGTCGTGCGCACCCCGCTACCGCAGGACTCGCTCGCCGCGTACGCGTTCCTGCTGTTCGCCCCGCTCTCCATCATCGGCGTCCTGGTGCTCGCCCAGCGCCCGCGCTCGGCGGCCGGTTGGCTCTGCCTGCTGCTCGACGGCTGGCTGATCGCGGGCTCGCTGTTCACCCTCAGCTGGAGCCTGGCGCTCGGCCGGATCGCGGCCGGCGAGGACGGCTCCCCGCTGCGCATCGCCCTCAGCCTGGCCTACCCGGTGCTGGACATCCTGCTGGTCAGCCTGGTGATCGGCCTGCGCTTCCGTGGCCGGGACGGCAACCGGGCATCCGTGCACACCGCGATGCTCGCGCTCGCCCTCACCGTGCTGTGCGACGCCCTGTTCACCTCCCCGGAGCTGCACAGCAACTACCACTCCGGCGAACTGCTGGACGCCGGCTGGTTCTCCGGCAGCCTGCTGCTCGCCTGGGCGCCGTGGTCCCCGCGCTGGCGCCGTCCGCTGCGCGAACACCCCTCGGCCGGCGGCCTGCCGCGCCGTCGGGTGGCCACCACCTTCAGCGCGCTCACCCCGTACGCGGCGGCCGCCGTGTGCACCGCCGGAATCCTCTACAACGCCCTCGGCGGGCGCGAGTTGGACCGGGTGGTGGCCGCGGCCGCCTGCACCGTAGGGCTGGCACTGATCCTCAGGCAAGGCGTGATGCTGCTCGACAACCTGTCGCTGGCCCAGGAGCTCGGCCACAAGGAGGCGCACTTCCGTTCCCTGGTGCAGGGGTCGAGCGACGTCATCATGATCGCCGGGGCCAACGGCGTGCTCTCGTACGTCTCCCCGGCCGCGCTCGGTGTCTACGGGCGGGACCCGGAGGAGCTGGTCGGCGGCAACCTGCTGGACCTGGTCCACCCCGAGGACGTGGACCGGGTGCTCTCCGAGGTCCGTCGCTACCTCGCGCGGGTGCGGCTCGCCGCCCACCGCACCCCGGGCACCGCCGAGCCCCCGGCCCGGGTGGAGTGCCGGATCAGCTCCGGCGCCGGCGAGTGGCTGCACGTCGAGTCGGCGGTCAGCCGGCACCGCGACGGCCTGCTGCTCAACAGCCGGGACGTCACCGAACGCGTCATGCTCCAGGCCCAGTTGCAGCACAACGCCTTCCATGACCCGCTCACCGACCTGCCCAACCGGGCGCTGTTCACCCAGCGGCTGCGCGGCGCCCTCGGCGCCCGCGGCCAGCAGGGCGGGACGGGCGCCGGGATCGCGGTGCTGTTCCTCGACCTGGACGGCTTCAAGGCCGTCAACGACAGCGCCGGCCACCAGGTCGGCGACGAACTGCTGGTGCAGGCGGCCCGCCGGCTGCAGGGTGCGGTGCGCTGCGGGGACACCGTCGCCCGGTTCGGCGGCGACGAGTTCGCCGCGCTGGTCTGCGGCCCGCTCGGCCGGCTGCAGGTTCAGGAGCTGGCCGAACGGCTGCGGGCCGCGCTCTCCGCGCCGTACTGGATCGGCGGCGCCGAACTCGGCGTCGCCGCCAGCATCGGCATCGCCTTCGGCACCCCCGAGCGGGGCCCGGCCGTCGACCCCAGAGCCGCGGCCGACGAGCTGATGCGCAACGCCGACCTCGCGATGTACCGGGCCAAGTCCGAGGGCAAGGGCCGGGTGGTGCTCTACGCCCCGGCGATGCGGGCCGACCTGGAGCGCCGCAGCGAGCTGGAGGAGCGGCTGCGGGTGGCCGTCCGGGAGGGCGGCTTCACCCTGCTCCACCAGCCCCTGATCGACCTCGGCAGCGGCGCGGTGACCGGCGTCGAGGCGCAGGCCCGCTGGCGCTCGGCGGGCGGCCTGCTGCTCACCCCGGCCGAGTTCCTGCGCTCGGCCGAGCGCGGCGACGCGGGCACCCGGTTCTCCCGCTGGCTGGTGCACGAGGCGGTCGCGGCCGCCGCCGACCGGCGCGCCCTGTCCGGCCGCGGCTGCGGCGGCTCGGCGCCCCTCCCGGTGGCCGTGCGGCTCTCCGCCCAGCGGCTCTGCTCGCCCGGCCTGTACGAGACGGTGGCCGCGGCGCTGCGCGACAGCGGACTGCCGGCCGGCGAGCTGGTGATCGAGGTGGCCCGGATGGGGCCGGACTCGCTCGCCGACGAACTCGGCCGCCGGCTGGCCGCGCTGCGCCTGCTCGGCGTCTCCACCTGGCTGGCCGGCTACGGTGCCGGGAGCGGCTCGCTGGGGGCGCTCGCCCGGCTGCCCTTCGACGGGCTCAAGCTGGACCGCACGCTGGTCCAGGGCCTCGGAGAGTCCGCGCTCAGCAGAACCCTGGCCGGGCACGCCCTGCGACTCGGCCGCGACCTCGGGATGAGCACCGGCGCCGAAGGGGTGGACCTGCCCCGCCAGGTCGCCGCGCTGCAGGAGCTGGGCTGCCGCCAGGCCCAGGGTTCGGCCTTCGCCCCGCCGCTGGACGAGACCCGGCTGCGCCGGGCGCTGACCCGCCGCGGCTACCCGGTGCCCAAGCCGCTCGGCTCGCTCTCCTCCCGTCGCGGATGCCTGGCCGCGGACACCCGGACGGGTGGCTGTGCGGACGCCCCGGGGAGTCGTGTCGGAGATCACCAGGCGGCTCCCCAGCCCGACCGCGGGGCCTCCGACCTGCCCGAACGCCGCACCGTCGCCGGTCCAGGGGCTGGTCCGCATGGCGAGACAGCGATCCCACCTGCTTGACACGCCACCCCGGTCAGGAGGAAGGTCGTTGCCATGCGCACCCGAATTCTCGTACTTGGCGGGCGCGTCGGCTGAGTGGGCTCACACGCCCCGCTCGTGACAGACCGACGCGCCACCCCTCGCATGCCCTTGGGCACGAGGGGTTTTTTGTTGCACTGACGCTGTTCCACTCCCGCAAGACCCCTGGCCCGATCGCCCCGAGAAGTCCGATTCGTCGGATTCGAGCGGGACGATGGAGGCAGAGCCGGCGATCGGCCCGGACCGGGACCCCACCCTCGCAGCACCGGGGCCCGCAGTACCGGACCGGCAAAACCCGAGAAGAGACAGGCAGATGACTGAGCACGCCGCATCCCCCCGCCGCGGGGACAACCCGGCCGCCCACGCTCCCCAGCACGTCGCCGAGACCATGACCGGAGCCCAGTCGCTCATCCGCTCGCTTGAGGCCGTGGGCGCGGACACCGTCTTCGGCATTCCGGGCGGGGCCATCCTTCCCGCGTACGACCCGCTGATGGACTCCACCAAGGTGCGCCACATCCTGGTCCGGCACGAGCAGGGCGCCGGCCACGCCGCCACCGGCTACGCCCAGGCCACCGGCCGGGTCGGGGTCTGCATGGCCACCTCCGGCCCAGGCGCGACCAACCTGGTCACCCCGATCGCCGACGCGTACATGGACTCCGTGCCGATGGTCGCGATCACCGGCCAGGTCTCCTCCAAGGCGATCGGCACCGACGCCTTCCAGGAGGCGGACATCTGCGGCATCACGATGCCGATCACCAAGCACAACTACCTGGTCACCGACCCGGCCGAGATCCCCCGGGTGATCGCCGAGGCCTTCCACATCGCCGCGACCGGCCGCCCCGGCCCGGTCCTGGTCGACATCGCCAAGGACGCCCTGCAGGCCACCACCACCTTCCGGTGGCCGGTCGAGACCGCGCTGCCGGGCTACCGCCCGGTCACCAAGCCGCACGCCAAGCAGATCCGCGAGGCCGCGAAGATGCTGGTCAGCGCCAAGCGCCCGGTGCTCTACGTCGGCGGCGGCGTGATCAAGGCGCAGGCCACCGCCGAGCTGCGGATCCTCGCCGAGCTGACCGGCGCCCCGGTCGTCACCACCCTGATGGCGCTCGGCGCCTTCCCCGACAGCCACCCGCAGCACCTGGGCATGCCCGGCATGCACGGTTCCGTCCCGGCGGTCACCGCGCTGCAGAAGTCCGACCTGCTGTTCACCCTCGGCGCCCGCTTCGACGACCGGGTCACCGGCAAGCTGGACAGCTTCGCCCCGTACGCCAAGGTCGTGCACGCCGACATCGACCCGGCCGAGATCGGCAAGAACCGCCCGGCGGACGTGCCGATCGTCGGCGACGCCCGCGAGGTGCTCGCCGACCTGATCGTCGCCGTCCAGGCCGAGTTCGACGCCGGCCACAAGGGCGACTACTCGGAGTGGTGGGAGAAGCTCAACGAGTGGAAGAAGACCTACCCGCTGGGCTACGAGCCGGCCCCGAGCGGCCAGCTCTCCCCGCAGCAGGTCATCGAGCGGATCGGCCAACTCGTCGGCTCGGACGCCATCTACGCGGCGGGCGTGGGCCAGCACCAGATGTGGACCTCGCAGTACATCCGCTTCGAGCGGCCCGGCACCTGGCTCAACTCCGGCGGCGCCGGGACCATGGGCTACGCCGTCCCGGCGGCGATGGGCGCCAAGGCCGGCCGGCCGGACAGCGCGGTCTGGGCCATCGACGGCGACGGCTGCTTCCAGATGACCAACCAGGAGCTGGTCACCTGCGCCCTGAACGGCATCCCGATCAAGGTCGCGGTCATCAACAACGGCTCGCTGGGCATGGTCCGGCAGTGGCAGACGCTGTTCTACAACCAGCGCTACTCCAACACCGTGCTGCACTCCGGCCCCGACCACGACGGCATCGAGCCGCCGGCCCAGGGCACCCGGATCCCCGACTTCGTCCTGCTGTCCGAGGCGATGGGCTGCGTCGGCCTGCGCTGCGAGCGCCCCGAGGACCTGGACGCGGTCATCAAGCAGGCGATGGAGATCAACGACCGTCCGGTCGTCATCGACTTCATCGTCCACCAGGACGCCATGGTCTGGCCGATGGTCGCGGCCGGCACCAGCAACGACGAGATCCAGTTCGCCAAGGGCGTCCGCCCCGACTTCGGCGACGACCTCGACTGACAGCCCCCTATCCAGAACGACTGAGGAACCCCATGTCCAAGCACACCCTCTCCGTCCTGGTCGAGAACAAGCCCGGCGTGCTCGCCCGCATCGCCGCGCTGTTCTCCCGTCGGGGCTTCAACATCGACTCCCTCGCCGTCGGCCCGACCGAGCACCCGGACGTGTCCCGGATGACGATCGTGGTCAACGTCGAGGACCTCCCGCTGGAACAGGTCACCAAGCAGCTCAACAAGCTCGTGAACGTGATAAAGATCGTCGAACTCGACCAGGCCGCTGCGATCCAGCGGGAACTGGTCCTGGTGAAGGTCCGCGCCGACAACGAGACCCGGTCGCAGATCGTCGAGATCGTCCAGCTGTTCCGGGCCAAGACCGTCGACGTGTCACCCGAAGCGGTGACCATCGAGGCCACTGGCAGCTCGGACAAGCTGGAGGCCATGCTCCGGATGCTGGAGCCTTACGGCATCAAGGAGTTGGTCCAGTCCGGCCTGGTCGCCATCGGCCGCGGCGCCCGTTCCATCACGGACCGGTCGCTGCGCGCCCTCGACCGCAGCGCCTGAGCGAGCGCCGGCTCAAGCGCGGCGACTCACGCGAGCGCCGTCTCAATCCCTGAGGCGACGACCCCACACCACCCCCGGCTGCGCATACGGTAGGACCCGCGCACCCGGCACCAACACGCAAGGAGATGTGCCCCCGTGGCCGAGCTGTTCTACGAAGACGACGCCGACCTGTCCATCATCCAGGGCCGCAAGGTCGCGGTCATCGGCTACGGCAGCCAGGGCCACGCCCACGCGCTGTCCCTGCGCGACTCCGGCGCCGACGTCCGCGTGGGCCTGAAGCCGGACTCCACGTCGCGCGCCAAGGCCGAGGAGGCCGGCCTGCGCGTCGTCACCCCGGCCGAGGCCGCGGCCGAGGCCGACGTCATCATGATCCTGGTCCCGGACCCGATCCAGGCCGACGTCTACGAGGCGGACATCGCCCCGCACCTGAAGTCCGGCGACGCCCTGTTCTTCGGCCACGGCCTGAACATCCGCTTCGGCTTCATCAAGCCCCCGGCGGACGTCGACGTCTGCATGGTCGCCCCGAAGGGCCCGGGCCACCTGGTCCGCCGTCAGTACGAGGAGGGCCGCGGCGTCCCGGCGATCGTCGCCGTCGAGCAGAACGCCTCCGGCAAGGCCTTCGAGCTGGCCCTGTCGTACGCCAAGGGCCTGGGCGCCACCAAGGCCGGCGTCATCAAGACCACCTTCACCGAGGAGACCGAGACCGACCTGTTCGGTGAGCAGGCCGTCCTCTGCGGTGGCACCGCCGCCCTGGTGAAGGCCGGGTTCGAGACCCTGGTCGAGGCCGGCTACCAGCCGGAGATCGCCTACTTCGAGTGCCTGCACGAGCTGAAGCTCATCGTCGACCTGATGTACGAGGGCGGCCTGGAGAAGATGCGCTGGTCGGTCTCCGAGACCGCCGAGTGGGGCGACTACGTCACCGGCCCGCGCATCATCACCGACGCCACCAAGGCCGAGATGAAGAAGGTCCTCGCCGAGATCCAGGACGGCACCTTCGCCAACACCTGGATCGCCGAGTACAAGGCGGGCCTGCCCAAGTACAACGAGTACAAGACGGCCGACGAGAACCACCTGCTGGAGACCACCGGCAAGAAGCTGCGCTCGCTGATGAGCTGGGTCAACGAGAAGGCCTGAGCCCCTCGGGGCTGCTGATTTTGTCACGCCCTTGTACAAGTAGGCTGCTCCCGTCCGGGTGATTTCGCCTGACGGGAGCAGCCTGGCACCGAGCCCGCCGATACACTCCGAGTGCGCGTCAGGCCCACAGCGTCGTGCGTCTACCTACGCGGCATGCCACCTTCCCCCGCCCTCCACGCCACCCACGTGCGCCGGGGAACCGGACAGTTAAGGACACACTGTCGTGAGCACTGCGACCACTGTGAAATCTGGCGTCGTCCTGATCGCCGAAGAGCTTTCGCCCGCCACCGTCGACGCCCTCGGCCCCGACTTCGAGATCCGCCACTGCAACGGCGCCGACCGCACCGAGCTGCTCACCGCGATCGCCGACGTGGACGCGATCCTGATCCGCTCCGCCACCAAGGTCGATGCCGAGGCGCTGGCCGCCGCCCGCAAGCTCAAGGTCGTCGCCCGGGCCGGCGTCGGCCTGGACAACGTCGACGTCGCAGCCGCCACCAAGGCCGGCGTGATGGTCGTCAACGCGCCGACCTCCAACATCGTCACCGCCGCCGAGCTCGCCTGCGGCCTGCTGATCTCGGTCGCCCGCAACATCTCCCCGGCCAACGCCGCGCTCAAGGGCGGCGAGTGGAAGCGCAACAAGTACACCGGCGTCGAGCTGAGCGAGAAGACCCTCGGCGTGGTCGGCCTCGGCCGGATCGGTGTCCTGGTCGCCCAGCGGATGTCCGCCTTCGGGATGAAGATCGTCGCGTACGACCCCTACATCCAGGCCGCCCGCGCCGCGCAGATGGGCGTCAAGCTGGTCTCGCTGGAAGAGCTGCTGGAGATCTCGGACTTCATCACCGTCCACCTCCCCAAGACCCCGGAGACGATCGGCCTGATCGGCGACGAGGCGCTGCACAAGGTCAAGCCGACCGTGCGCATCGTCAACGCCGCCCGCGGCGGCATCGTGGACGAGGAGGCGCTCGCCGCCGCCCTGCGCGAGGGCCGGGTGGCCGGCGCGGGCCTGGACGTGTACGCCAAGGAGCCGTGCACCGACTCCCCGCTGTTCGCCTTCGACAACGTGGTCGCCACCCCGCACCTGGGCGCCTCCACCGACGAGGCGCAGGAGAAGGCCGGTATCGCGGTCGCCAAGTCGGTCCGCCTCGCGCTGGCCGGCGAGCTGGTACCGGACGCGGTCAACGTCCAGGGCGGCGTGATCGCCGAGGACGTGCGCCCGGGTCTGCCGCTGGCCGAGAAGCTCGGCCGGATCTTCACCGCGCTGGCCGGCGAGGTGGCCGTCCGCCTGGACGTCGAGGTCCGCGGCGAGATCACCCAGCACGACGTGAAGGTGCTCGAACTGTCCGCGCTGAAGGGCGTGTTCGAGGACGTGGTGGCGGAGACGGTGTCCTACGTCAACGCCCCGCTGTTCGCCCAGGAGCGCGGCGTCGAGGTCCGTCTGACCACCTCCAGCGAGAGCCCTGAGCACCGCAACGTGATCACCGTGCGCGGCACCCTCGCGAACGGCGAGGAGATCGCGATCTCCGGCACGCTGTCCGGCCCGAAGCAGATCCAGAAGATCGTCGGCGTGGACGCCTTCGACGTGGACGTGGCGCTCACCGACCACATGGCCTTCTTCAAGTACGAGGACCGCCCCGGCGTGGTCGGCGTGCTCGGCCGCCACCTGGGCGACGCGGGCGTCAACATCGCGGGCATGCAGGTCGCCCGGGACGGCGGCAGCGCCCTCGCCTCCATCACCGTGGACAGCGAGATCCCCCAGGACGTGCTGACGGCGATCGCCACCGAGATCGGCGCCCGCTTCGCGCGCTCGGTCGACCTGGGCTGATCCCCCCGGCCTGAACAGGGCCCGGACCGCCGTTCGGACGGTGGTCCGGGCCCTGCTGCGTGCTCCCGGCCGGTTCCCGTCTCAGATACTAGGAAATCCAAGTATTCGTGCAGACACGGCCGGGGCGGGGCCTTACCGTGGAGGAGCCATACGGTGTGCCGCCCCTGTAGCCAGGGCGTGCGGCCCGTGTGCGCGTGCGCCCTCACGGGCAGGCGATCCCTGCTCCCGCGCTCCCACCCGTCGCCCGCGCCACCCCTTTGGGACGCTCCCCCGGCCTTCGGCCGGGGGACCCCCATCGCGCGGCACCTCTCGAGTCTCCCTCTCGTGCTGCTTGTCCGCAGCGCCGCTTCCAAGGAGTCCGGTATGCCCTCCACCGCTGACCGCCACGTCACCACCGCCCCCGCCGCCACCCCCGTCCGCGCCCCGCGCCGTCGCCGGGCCGCCGAGCGGAACCCCTTCGCGGCCGCCGCCCTGCAGCGCTCGCTCGACCGCCGTGACAACGGCGGCGTGACCGGCCACAACTGACCGGTGCCGCCGGTGGCGTTCATCGGCCTACTGGGCCGTTCGGGCTGACGGCGAGTCACTCCGTAGGGTGCAACTCGACTCCATCCGAGGGAAGTTGCTCGCCCTCCCCGGCGCGATCATCCTAATTTGGGGCCCCCGGAAGGGTGATCGACGTCCGCGCGGGCGGGCGTCAGCGACACGCTGTGCGGATCAGTCCCCCGGCCGGGGGAGAGGGCCCAGTGCGTCTGCCACCCGTTCGCCGACCGATCGCCCGGATCGGTCTCACCCTGGTCCTGCTGGCAGCTGCGTTCGTTCCAAGCAGCGCCGTGCTCGCCGCCGCCCCGGCGGCCGACGGCCCGTCCAGCGCGGGACCCCCGGGCCGGGGCCGTACCGCCTCCGTCCTGCTGGAACTCACCACCGAGGCGGCCGGCCCCGCCTGGCAGCGGGCCGCCGAGACGGCCCGACGGGCCCAGCGCTCGCCGGAGGCCGTCCGCCGGGAGGCTGCCCAGGCCGGAGCCGCCCAGCGCGGCCGGGCCGGGGACGCGCTCGACCGGCTCGCCGACGCCGTCCACCGGGCGGTGCCCGCCACCCGCGAGCTCTACCGCACCCGCACCCTGCTCACCGGCCTCGCGGTCAGCGCGCCCGCCGACCGGATGCCCGCGCTGCGGGCGCTGCCCGGTGTCCAGGCCGTCCACCCGATCGTGAACAAGCAGCGCGACAACGCCTACTCGGTCCCGCTGATCGGAGCCCCGAAGGTCTGGGAGGGCGACTCGGCCCTCGCCGGGAACACCGGCCGGGGCATGCGGATCGGGATCATCGACAGCGGCATCGACTACACCCACGCCGACTTCGGCGGCCCCGGTACCGAGGCGGCCTTCCGCTCGGTCGAGCGCGGCAAGCCCGCGCCGGCCGCGCTGTTCCCCAACGCCAAGGTGGTCGGCGGCAAGGACCTGGTCGGCGACGACTACAACCCCGACCCGTCCTCCCCGCAGTACCAGCCCGTCCCGCACCCCAGCGACAACCCGATCGACTGCGTGCGCAACGGGCACGGCACCCACGTCGCCGGAACGGCGGCCGGGTACGGCGTCACCACCGACGGCCGTCCGTACACCGGCCCCTACCGGCCCGGGCTCGACCCGGCCTCGTTCAAGATCGGCCCAGGCGCCGCCCCCGGCGCGCAGCTCTACGGGATCCGGGTGTTCGGCTGCGACGGCGCCACCGACCGGATGACCCAGGCGCTCGACCTGGCCGCCGACCCGAACGGCGACGGCGACCTCGGCGACCGGCTCGACGTGGTCAACCTCTCGCTCGGCAGCCGCTTCGGCAGCCCCGACGACGCCGACTCCCTGGCCGTCGACCGGCTCGCCGCGCTCGGCACCGTGGTGATCGCCGCCGCCGGCAACGAGGGCGACGTGTACGGCATCGGCGGCAGCCCCGGCACCGCCGCCCGGGCCGTCACCGTCGCCGCCTCCGTGCACGGGCACGCCGACGTGGACGGCATCACCGTCCTCGACCCCGCCCCGCTGGCCGGAGTCGTCCCCGGGCACTGGAGCGAGCGCTACCGGGGCTGGTCCACCGCCGAGGTGAGCGGCGCGCTCGCCGTGCCCGTCGACCAGGCGGACGGCTGCACCGCGTTCAGCGCGGCCGACAAACAGCGGCTCAAGGGCAGGATCGCGCTGCTCACCTGGCGCACCGGCGAGGCCGAGCGGGCCTGCAACTCCGGCCCGCGCGCCGACCACGCGGCCGACGCCGGGGCGATCGGCGCGCTCTACGCCGCCGACAGCGACCACCTGGCCGAGATCTCGGGCGACGACCGGATCCCGGCCGTGCTGCTCGGCCACGCCGACGGCGAGCGGCTGCTGAAGGCCGCGGCCGCCGGGGACGTCCGGGTCCGGCTCGCCGCGCCCGGCAACCCGCTGCACGGCTCGGTCCCCCAGAACCAGCCGTCCAGGGTCGACACCCTCACCGACTTCACCTCCCGGGGCATCGGCGTGCCCGGTGTGGTCAAGCCCGACCTCGCGGCTCCCGGCGAGACCATCTGGTCGGCCCTGGTCGGCAGCGGCAGCGGCGGCCAGCGCGAGAACGGCACCTCGATGGCCGCCCCGCACGTGGCCGGGCTGGCCGCGCTGGTCCGCGCCGCGCACCCGGACTGGCCGGTCGAGCAGGTCAAGGCCGCGCTGATGAACACCAGCACGGACACCTGGCTCGGCGACGACCACGGCGGGCCGGTCTACGGGCCCGAGCGCACCGGGGCCGGACGGGCCCGGGTCGACCAGGCGGTCCGCACGCCGGTGGTCGCCTACGCGGCGGGGGAGGGCGCCGAGGCGGGCAGCGTCGGGGTCTCCTTCGGCCCGGTCGCGATCGGCGGGCCGACGGCGCTCGGACGGGAGATCGAGCTGCGCAACTACTCGGGTTCTCCGCTGACCTACCGCACCGGCTACGCCGCCGCGACCCAACTCCCGGGCGCCTCCTACCAGGTGACGCCCGCCAAGGTGGACGTGCCGGCCGGCGGCACCGCGCGGGTGAAGGTGACGCTGTCCGTACCGGGGGAGTTGGGGCGCACACCGGACCCGACCATCGACACCCTGCAGGGTGGCAAGGCCCGCAGCTACCGGGGCGAGCTCTCCGGGCGGGTGCTGCTCAGCCCGGTCGACGGAGCGCTGCCGCAGCTGCGGGTGCCGGTGTTCGCCGCCCCGCGCCCGGCGAGCGACCTGACCGCGACGGCCTCCGTCCGGACCACTCGGGACGGCACCCTGGTCATGCTCGGCGGCAGCGCGGCGCCCGGGGAGCGGCCCGGGCTGGTCAGCGCCCTCGCCCTCGGCGGCGAGGCCGCCCGCTGGCCCGACTGCCCGCCCGGCGGCGGCAAGGCCGTCGGCCCCGGTTCGGGCATCCGGCCCGCGGGCGCGGCCGAGCCGGCCGACCAGCCGCGGGACCTCTGCGTCGAGCACCCCGGCGACCGGGCCGCCAACCTGCGGGCGGCGGGGGCGGCGGCCGACGCCGACCAGCTGTACGTGGGCGTGCGGCTGTGGTCCCCGGCGGCGACGCCGGTCGGGCTGTACGGGGTGCGGGTGTCGCTGGACACCGACGGGGACGGCGTCACCGACGTGATCCTCAAGGCCGACCGGCTGCACGGCAGCGACGTCCTGGTCTCCCGAGCCCTGGACGCGCGCACCGGCGCCGAGCTCGACGTCCAGCCGCTCAACGCCCGCTGGGGCGACACCGACACCGAGCTGCTGGACAGCGACGTCCTGGTCCTCCCGGTCCGGCTGAGCGCCCTGCCGGGCGTCAAGCCCGGCCACAGCACCGTCCGCTACGGCGTCTGGACCGGCGTCGTGGGCGCCGACCGGCCCGATCCGGCCGACGCCTACTCCTCCATCGGCCTGCGCGGCACCGGCCCGACCGTCCCGCTGGACGTCCTGCACCCGGCCCTCGCCGTCCAGGCCGGACTCACCGGCCCCGCCGCGGTGGTGGCCCCGGCCGGCCCGGGCACCGTCCTCGACGTGCACCGGGCGGCGGGCGACAGCTCCCGGCTCCTGCTGCTGTACCACCTCAACCCGGCGGACCGGCGGGCCCAGGTGCTCACCCTGCCGTGATCACCGACCAGTGGGGCGGCCCGCCGGGACTCCGGCGGGCCGCCCCTCGTCACGCCCCGCCGGGGCCCCGGACGGCCAGGCGGCGGTCGCGGCGCGGGATGCGGGTCGGGCGGCGGGAGAGGCGGGCGAAGACGGCGACCAGGGCGAGGACCGCGGCGGTGCCGGAGGTGACGGTGAGGCCCTCGGTGAGGCCGGGCGGGCGGAAGGCGCAGGTGAGGCGGGAGGCGCCGCCGCCCAGGGGGACGCCGATCATGCCGAGGACGGGGGTGGGGGCGGTGGCGGGGCGGCCGTCGACGGCGCAGGTCCAGCCCTCGGTGGCGGGGACCGAGAGCAGCGCGGTGCCGGTCGAGCCCGCCGGGAGGGCCGCCGCGACGGTGTGCCCGCCGGCCTCGACGCGGGTGGCGCCGGTGGCGGTGAGGCGGGCGACGGCGGCCTCCAGGGCGCCGGCCCGCAGGCAGCCGATCGGGCGGGCGGGGACCTGACTGACGACGTCCGAGCGCAGGGTCACCCGGACCACCCCGTCCGCCGGGACGGTCCCCAGCCGGTGGATCGCCACCGCCGTGGTGGGCTGCTCGCCGTCGCTGCGGTAGCTGGTGCCCAGGCCGCTGACCGTGCCGCGGTACCAGACCCCGTGGAAGTAGGCCGTTCCGCCGGGGGTGCAGTCGGCGGTGAACACCGTGCCCTCGCCGCCGCCCGGCACCGACCAGCCGCTGGTGCCGTGCAGGGTGGGCGCCGGGCCGCCGGCCGGGACGGGCAGCGGGGTGTCGTAGACCTGGCTGCCGAGCAGGGACTCCTGCCGGGACCAGACCGAGGAGGTGTCCGGGCGGGCCCCCGGCGGCAGCACGGTGACCAGCGGCGGCGCGGCCGCCCGTACGGGGATGAAGCCGTCCGGGGGCGGTCCGTCGTCCAGGTGGGCGCGGACCGCGAACAGCGCCCGCCCGACCGGGTCGGTGACGCTGGTGGTCTGCCGCCCGCCGGCCGTCCAGCCCGCGCCGAGGTCGTGCAGCAGCAGGGCGGTGACGGTGGGCAGGGAGGCGCTGAAGTAGCCGCCGCCCTGGCCGTTCAGCAGCAGCGGGTCGTTGGCGCCGAAGGCGTGCGGGCCGGGGTCGCTGCGGCCGTCCGGCCAGTCGGCGGCCTCCCGGACGGCCGCGTACCCGGCCCGCACGGCGGCCGGGGAGGTGGTGTCGGCCGGGGCCGCGCCGAGCGCCGCGTACCCGGACCAGACGGCGTTGCCGAGCACCGCGCCGCCGAGCACCCAGGTGGCGAGGACGTTCGCCCGGTGGTCGGTGTGCCGGCGGTCCAGCACCAGGAGCGCGGCCGGCAGCACGACGCCGCCGACGCCCAGCAGCACCCAGGTGGAGGCGGGGACCGCGTGCCGGCTCGCCGCCAGCCCGGCGACCACCGCGGTGACGCCCGCGCCGCCCAGCAGGGTGAGCCAGTCCGGCCGGTGGGCCAGCGACACCCAGCCGGCCAGCACCAGCAGCCCGCTGAGCACGAAGGCGGCCCGGTACGGCCCGCCGGCCGGGAGCGCCAGGCCGTGCCAGACCAGCACGGTCGGGGTCCAGACGAAGCTGAGCACCACCAGGACCAGTGCCGCGCACCAGACCCCCCGCTCGCGGATCCGCACCCGGCGGTTGAACGCCAGCCCGCACACCAGCAGCAGCCCGAGCACTCCGATCGCCACGTCCGGCAGCGGCTGCCCGGCCTGGGCGGTGGGCAGCAGCCGGGCGAGGTGGCCGCCGAGCCCACCCGGGCCGACCGGCTGCACCGGGGACTCGGGCTGGGCGCCGCGCGCGGCGCGGACGGCGACGAACAGCACGGGGGAGGCGAGCAGCACCCCGGTGGTGGTCAGGGTGACGGCCCGCCCGGTGGCCCGGACCCGGTGCCGGAACGGCCGCGGGGTGGCGAACGCGCGGACGGCGAACAGGAGTCCGGCGATCAGGGTGGCCAGTGCGGCGGTGTAGAGGTTGCCCGCCCAGACGAGGGCCACGCACAGCGAGCCGGCCACCCAGCGCCGCTCGTGCAGGCACCAGTCCCCGACCAGGCCGAGCAGCGGCAGCGACACCAGGCCCCAGAGCCACATCGGTGCCGTGCCGCCCACGTCCAGCACCCAGGCGCAGAGCCCGTACCCGACGGCGGCGAGCGCCCGCAGCCAGTGGGGGCCGGGGTGCAGGCGGCCGAGCAGATGGGCCATCAGGGCGGTGGCGAGGCCGATGGTGGCCAGGGCGACCAGGAAGACGGCGAGCGGCCCCTGGTCGCGCGGGAGCAGCGCGGCCGGCCAGGAGAAGGGGTTCATCAGGTAGGCGAAGAAGTCCGGCAGGAAGGGGGCGCCGTAGCCGCTGTTCCAGTTGAACAGCAGGTCCCCGGCGGCCCGTCCGTGCAGCAGGTCCCACAGGTGGGCGTGGTACGGCACGGAGAGGTCGCTCACCCCGGCCGGCCACCGTCCGCGCAGCCCGGCGGCCAGCGCGTACCCGCCCGCCGCCAGCCCGGCCGCACCCCCGCTGACCAGCACCTCCTGCCGCCGCTCGGTCCTCACGCACGCGCCCCGTTTCTGCCAGGAACCCCGGACCACGCCACCCTACGGGCGCCCCCGGCGCAACTCTGATCACCCGCGCTCCCTCGAAGGAGTGGCGTCCGAGGAGGCTTTGCCGAGTAGCCTGGGAGGGCCATCAGGATGCCCGTATGGGAGGAACCATGAGCATCGCGCCGTACCCCGACTGGATTCGGCCTCCTGCTGGTGGCTACACCGCAGAGGATCTTGACCGGCTGCCTGATCTCCCGCCGCACACTGAGCTGATCGACGGGAGCCTGATCTTCGTGAGTCCGCAGACCACGTTCCACATGCGCACGCTCCGCAGGCTGGAGCGGGCCTTGGAGGCTGCCGTACCGACGGGATGGGATGTCTGGCGGGAGATGACGGTCAGGTTGGACCGGCGTAACCGACCCGAACCGGATCTGCTCGTCGTCGACGACCGAGGGGTCACCGGCCCGAAGCAGACCTTCTGTGAGGCGGCGGACGTGTTGCTGGCCGTCGAGGTCGTGTCCGAGGAGTCCGAGGAGCGTGACCGGGAGACCAAGCCCCGCAAGTACGCGGCGGCGGGCATCAAGCACTTCTGGCGCGTGGAGAGCAACGACGATGGGAAGCCGATTGTCTATGTGTACGAGCTGGAACCGGCGACCCGGACATATGTCGTCACTGGGATCTACCACAAGCAGTTGAAAGTCGATCAGCCGTTCCCAGTGGAAATCGATCTGACCTGATCGTCCAGATGCTGGACGCGAGGTGTCAGCACCTGGGACACCGGAGTAGGGTCCGAACATGTCTCGCACCATTCGTCTCGCAGTTGTCCCGGGTGACGGCATCGGCCAGGAAGTGGTGGCCGAAGGCCTGAAGGTCCTGGAGGCCGTGCTCCCCTCCGACGTGAAGCTGGAGACCACCGAGTACGACCTCGGCGCCCGGCGCTACCACCGGACCGGCGAGACGCTGCCGGACAGCGTGCTGGCCGAGCTGAAGTCCTTCGACGCGATCCTGCTGGGCGCCATCGGCGACCCGAGCGTGCCGTCCGGAGTGCTGGAGCGGGGCCTGCTGCTCAAGCTGCGGTTCGCCTTCGACCACCACATCAACCTGCGGCCGGGCCGGCTCTTCCCCGGCGTGCAGTCCGCGCTGGCCGGACAGCCGCAGATCGACTTCGTGGTCGTCCGCGAGGGCACGGAGGGTCCGTACGTCGGCAACGGCGGCTCGCTGCGCACCGGCACGCCGCACGAGGTGGCCACCGAGGTCAGCCTGAACACCGCGTACGGCATCGAGCGCGTGGTGCGCGACGCCTTCCGCCGGGCCCAGGCGCGGCCGCGCAAGAAGCTCACCCTGGTGCACAAGAACAACGTGCTGGTGCACGCCGGGCACCTGTGGTCGCGGATCTTCGCGGAGGTCGGCCGGGAGTTCCCGGAGGTCACCACCGAGTACCTGCACGTCGACGCGGCCACCATCCACCTGGTCACCCAGCCGGAGCGCTTCGACGTCATCGTCACCGACAACCTGTTCGGCGACATCCTGACCGACCTGGCCGCCGCCGTGACCGGCGGCATCGGTCTCGCCGCGAGCGGCAACATCAACCCGAGCGGCGAGTACCCGGCCATGTTCGAGCCGGTGCACGGCTCGGCGCCGGACATCGCCGGCCAGGGCAAGGCCGACCCGACCGCCACCGTGCTGTCGGTCGCCATGCTGCTGGAGCACCTCGGCTTCGCCGCCGAGGCGGCCCAGGTGGAGGCCGCCGTCGCGGCGGACCTCGCCGAACGCTCCGGCGTCCGCTCCACCTCCCAGGTCGGCGACGCGCTCGCCGCCCGAGTATCCGGCTAGCGGGCCGGATCCACATGCGGGGTTCCGGCTAGCGGGCCGGATCCACATGCGGGGTTCCGGCCAGCGGGCCGGATCCACATGCGGGGTTCCGGCCAGCGGCCGGATCGCGACAAGGTCCGGCCAGGTGGGCCGGACCGCATAACCGCAGCTTGCAGCTCCCCAAGGAGAGGGAAGCTGTTCGGCACGGCCCTCTGGATGCGAGTATCGACAGTGGGCCGTGCCGTTGTGCGTCCGTTCCGGCGTTGGATCGCCGTGACGTTCCTTCGGCGGGGCGGCCCGAACCAACCCCACGGTGAAGGAAACAGCCATGAGCACGCCCACCCAGGCGCCCATCACGTTCGACCTCAAGCCCTCCGCCCATCCGCTGTCCGCAGCGGAGCGCGAGGCCCGGCTGACCAACCCCGGCTTCGGCCGCGTCTTCACCGACCACATGGTCACCATCCGCTGGACCGAGGGCCGCGGCTGGCACGACGCCCAGCTGGTCCCGTACGCGCCGGTGGAGATGGACCCGGCGAACATGACGCTGCACTACGGGCAGGCGATCTTCGAGGGCCTGAAGGCCTACCGCCAGACCGACGGGTCCATCGCGACCTTCCGCCCGGAGGCCAACGCCCTGCGCTTCCAGGCCTCGGCCCGCCGCCTGGCGATGCCGGAGCTGCCGGTCGAGGCCTTCGTCGAGGCCGTCGAGCTGCTGGTCCAGCAGGAGCGGGAGTGGGTCCCGAACGAGCCGGAGCAGAGTCTCTACCTGCGCCCGTTCATGTTCGCCACCGAGGTCGGCCTGGGCGTCCGACCGGCGAACTCCTACCTCTTCATGATCATCGCCTCCCCGGCCGGCGCCTACTTCCAGGGCGGCATCAAGCCGGTCTCGGTCTGGCTGTCCAAGGAGTACGTCCGGGCGGCGCCCGGTGGCACCGGCGCCGCCAAGTGCGCGGGCAACTACGCGGCCTCGCTGGTCGCCCAGGCCCAGGCCGCCGAGAAGGGCTGCGACCAGGTGGTCTGGCTCGACGCCGCCGAGCACCGGTGGGTCGAGGAGATGGGCGGCATGAACCTGTACTTCGTCTTCGGCGAGGGCAAGGACGCCAAGATCGTCACCCCGGAGCTGTCCGGCGCCCTGCTGCCCGGCATCACCCGTGACTCGCTGCTGCGCCTGGCCTCGGACCTCGGCTACGCGGTCGAGGAGCGGAAGATCTCCACCGACGAGTGGCAGCAGGCCAACGCCGACGGCACCCTCACCGAGGTCTTCGCCTGCGGCACCGCCGCCGTCATCACCCCGGTCGGCTCGGTCAAGTCCGCCGCCGCCGACTGGACCGTCGGCACCGGCGAGCCCGGCCCGATCACCATGGAGCTGCGCCGGGCCCTGCTGGCCATCCAGGGCGGCCAGTCGCCCGACACCCACGGCTGGCTGCACAAGATCGTCTGATCGCGCTGCCCGGGGCGCCCCGCGACACCGGGGCGCCCGGGCCGCAACCTCGAAGCGTTCCGCTCGTCAGGGTCCTCGAACACAGTGGGAGGGACCGTGACCGCATTGCCGCACGGATACGCCGAGACCTCGTGGGGTCGGATTGCGCTGCACAGTGATCCGCGCCGGGGCGACTATTCGACTACGACGGATGTCGCGGTTGGAGAGCCTCTGTGGCTGCCGGAACAATTCGGGTTCGAACTTTCGACCGGCCGTCTGTTCTGACGCGTTTCGTATCGCGAGACGGGCGGGCCGGATCGTGGAGGCTGTGCCAGACTGCGAGCGTGTCCTCGCTTTCGCTGATTATTAGCAGCAGGCGCGCCGGTCCGCAGTGACCGCTTCCGCAGGACCCGATGCGGAGCGACCACGAGCGTCCAGACCCGCGCGCAGACCTCTCGCACCCGCGAGGGGTCTTTTTGTTTCCCCGGACCGGCCGACGGCCCCCACAAGGGGCTCGGGGACACCGGGGGCGCACGCGGGATCCTGGACAGTGGAGCCGGGACGAAGATCCGGCAGAGCAGTACGAACCTCCCCGAACGGAGAACCAGGGGCCATGACCGAGGCCAGCCGTACCGACGACAGTTTCCACGTGTTCGACACCACCCTGCGCGACGGCGCGCAGCGGGAGGGCATCAACCTGACGGTGGCCGACAAGCTGGCCATCGCCCGGCACCTGGACGAGTTCGGCGTCGGCTTCATCGAGGGCGGCTGGCCCGGGGCCAACCCGCGGGACACCGAGTTCTTCGCCCGCGCCGCCGCCGAGCTGGAGCTGCGCAACGCCCAGCTGGTCGCCTTCGGCGCCACCCGCCGGCCCGGCGGCAAGGCGGCCGACGACCCGCAGCTGGCCGCGCTGGTCGCCTCCGGCGCGCCGGTGGTGACCCTGGTCGCCAAGGCGCACGACCGGCACGTGGAGCTGGCGCTGCGCACCACGCTGGACGAGAACCTGGAGATGATCCGGGACAGTGTCGAGTTCCTGCGCGCCCAGGGCCGGCGGGTGTTCATCGACTGCGAGCACTTCTTCGACGGCTACCGGGCCAACCGCGAGTACGCCCTCGCGGTGGTCCGCACCGCGCACCGGGCCGGGGCGGACGTGGTGGTGCTGTGCGACACCAACGGCGGGATGCTGCCGGCCGGCGTCCGGGAGAGCGTCGCCGACGTGATCGCCGCGACCGGGGCCCGGCTCGGCATCCACGCCCAGGACGACACCGGCTGCGCGGTGGCCAACACCCTGGCCGCGGTGGACGCGGGCGCGACCCACGTGCAGTGCACCGCCAACGGCTACGGCGAGCGGGTCGGCAACGCCAACCTGTTCCCGGTGGTCGGCGCACTGGAGCTCAAGTACGACCGGCGGGTGCTGCCCGCGGGCCGGCTGGCCGAGATGACCCGGATCTCGCACGCGATCGCCGAGCTGGTCAATCTGGCCCCGTCCACCCACCAGCCGTACGTCGGTTTCTCGGCCTTCGCCCACAAGGCGGGCCTGCACGCCTCCGCGATCAAGGTCGACCCGGACCTGTACCAGCACATCGACCCCGAGCTGGTCGGCAACACCATGCGGATGCTGGTCTCCGACATGGCCGGCCGGGCCTCGGTCGAGCTCAAGGGCAAGGAGCTCGGCTACGACCTCTCCACCGACCGGGACCTGGCCGGCCGGGTGGTGGCCCGGGTGAAGGAGCAGGAGAACCTCGGCTACACCTACGAGTCCGCGGACGCCTCCTTCGAGCTGCTGCTGCGCGACGAGGTGCGCGGCAGCCGCGACCGCTTCTACACCCTGGAGTCCTGGCGGACCATCAGCGAGCAGGGGCCGAACGGGATTTCCGGCAACGAGGCGACGGTCAAGCTGTGGGCCAAGGGTGAGCGCCGGATCGCCATCGGTGAGGGCAACGGCCCGGTGAACGCGCTGGACCAGGCGCTGCGGAGTGCCCTGGAGGGCATCTACCCGCCGCTGGCCACCTTCGAGTTGGTGGACTACAAGGTCCGCATCCTGGAGGGCCAGCACGGCACGGGCTCCAAGACCCGGGTCCTGATCGAGTCCACCGACGGAACCGCGACCTGGTCCACGGTCGGCGTGGCCGACAACGTGATCACCGCCTCCTGGCTGGCACTTGAGGACGCGTACACCTACGGCCTGATCCGGGCCGGGCTGGAGCCGACCGAGTAGCCGCCCCGAACATGCCTGTGGCCCGCGTGACTTGGTGAAGTCCCGTGGGCCGCAGGCATGTTCGGGGCGCTCTCGGCGCGGGCGTCACCGAAGTCGGGCGAGCAGGGCGTGTTCGACGAGGGTGATGAGGGCGCTCTTGGCGCTGTCGCGGCGCCGGGCGTCGAGCGTGATGACGGGGGTGTTCTCGCCGAGCTGGAGCGCCTCGCGGACCTCTTCCGCGGTGTGCGGCTGGTGCCCGTCGAAGCCGTTGAGGGCGACGACGAAGG